>CAUTPS010000006.1:0-90995 GCA_963540415.1 uncultured Prevotella sp. | reverse complement strand
TTTTAGGCTTGCTAAACTATATGCGTATCCACACTGAATATCTACTGTCCCCTAAAACCCAGTTGCAACCTTATACTCTTAAGCGCATAATTTCATAAGTTTATATTAAAAAAGGAATATCTGTCACTCTTCTGAACTGTGCCCTGAATGCCTTAACCTTAGCATTGAATGCCTCGACATTTGTATTCGTAGCTCTGTTTACAAAGAAATTGAGTATGGTTTGATAATAATTTTCAAACGTGTCAATCACTGTGTAGAAATTGTCCACCCCCAGCTCTTCTACCTCATTAAACCATTTTGCCAGTTTCAACCTTGCAGCATCCTTAATGCTCTTGATGCTATAAATATCGGTAAGTTTCATAGCCAAATCATATGCCTTTTTCAGTGTCGGATAATGTTCAAAGATGATTTGTGCCCTACCTTTCTGTGTTTCAGTCCACTTGGTCTTGTGCGTGGTATTACCAATAAGAAAGTGGAACCTTTAAGTATAAATAAAGGAACAGAACTCAGCTATAAATAGACAGCTAAAAAATAATGAGGAACACAACGTATTAATAAAAAATAAAAGGAAGACGCTATAAATGTCTTCCTTTTATTTTATGATATCTTGATAAAACGCTTATTACATCATACCACCCATACCTGGAGCAGCTGGCATAGCTGGAGTATCCTCAACCTTGTCTACAATAAGACACTCAGTTGTCAGGAACATACCTGCGATTGAAGCTGCATTCTCAAGTGCAACACGAGAAACCTTAGCTGGGTCGATAACACCTGCAGCACGAAGATCCTCGTAAACATCCTTGCGAGCATTGTAACCATAGTCACCCTTACCCTCACGAACTTTATTTACTACAACAGCACCTTCACCACCTGCATTAGCGATAATCTGACGGAGTGGCTCCTCAATAGCACGACAAACAATATTGATACCAGTCTGCTCGTCTGCATTCTCACCCTTAAGGTCCTTCAATGCTTCCTGAGCACGGATGTAAGTGGTACCACCTCCAACAACTACACCCTCTTCCATTGCAGCACGAGTAGCGCAGAGTGCATCGTCAACACGGTCCTTCTTCTCCTTCATCTCTACCTCAGAGTTAGCACCAACGTAGAGAACAGCAACACCACCAGAGAGCTTAGCCAAACGCTCCTGCAACTTCTCCTTATCGTATGAACTTGTTGAAGCAGCAATCTCGTTCTTAATCTGAGCAACACGGTCCTTGATAGCTTCCTTCTCACCAGCACCATCAACGATAGTTGTGTTGTCCTTAGAGATGGTAACCTTCTTAGCTGTACCTAACATCTCAAGAGTTGCCTTATCAAGTGAAAGACCCTTCTCCTCGCTGATTACCACACCACCTGTCAATACTGCGATATCCTCAAGCATTGCTTTGCGACGGTCGCCAAAGCCTGGAGCCTTAACAGCACAAATCTTCAAACCTGCACGAAGACGGTTTACAACCAATGTTGTCAATGCCTCTGAGTCAACATCCTCCGCAATGACCAACAATGGACGACCACTCTCTGCAGCTGGCTGGAGAATTGGAAGGAAGTCCTTAACGTTTGAAATCTTCTTATCGTAGATGAGGATATATGGGTTCTCCATATCACACTCCATCTTATCTGTATCTGTTACGAAGTAACCAGAGAGGTAACCACGATCAAACTGCATACCCTCAACAACACCGATACTTGTCTCACGAGTCTTGCTCTCTTCGATAGTGATAACACCATCCTTAGACACCTTACGCATAGCATCTGCGAGCAACTTACCAATTTCAGGGTCGTTGTTAGCACTTACAGTAGCTACCTGCTCAATCTTGTCATAGTTGTCACCAACTACCTCTGCAGAAGCCTTAATATGATCAACAACCTTAGCTACAGCCTTGTCGATACCACGCTTAAGGTCCATTGGGTTTGCACCTGCTGTAACATTCTTCAATCCTTCAGTAACAATTGCCTGTGTGAGGATAGTAGCAGTTGTTGTACCGTCACCAGCATCATCACCAGTCTTGCTTGCTACACTCTTAACAAGCTGTGCACCTGCATTCTCAAAGTTATCCTCAAGCTCTACCTCCTTAGCAACGGTAACACCGTCCTTAGTAATCTGTGGAGCACCAAACTTCTTACCGATAACAACATTACGCCCCTTAGGACCGAGTGTTACCTTCACTGCATTTGCCAACTGATCAACACCACTCTTCAAGAGTTCACGTGCGTCTGAATTGAATTTTATCTCTTTTGCCATTTTCTTTATTCCTTATTTTGATTGTTTATTTATACGTTGTTTGCTATTCTTTTTTATCTCTTATATGTATAACATCATTCTACAAGATATAACAGAATAGCCAAACTACAGCTATTTTAAGACCTTTTTATAAAGAGAGAATAGGAGAAGTGTTACTCAATAACTGCCAACACGTCGCTCTGACGCATCATCAAATACTTCTCACCCTCATTCTCAAGTTCAGTACCAGCGTACTTACCATAGAGAACCTCATCGCCAACCTTGAGAATCATCTCCTCATCCTTAGTACCATTACCAACGGCAACAACTTTACCACGCTGTGGTTTTTCCTTGGCTGTGTCTGGGATGATAATACCACCAACTTTCTCTTCTGCCTGTGCTGGAAGCACGAGGACTCTGTCTGCTAAAGGTTTAATTGTCATAATTGTATATGTTTTAAGATTTTAATTTTCATTCTGTATATGACCTGTCACCAAGTCATTTCGCCTTCAATTATACGAAAACTATGCCAAAAGGACTTACTGACAATCTGTCAGTTCTTCTAACCTATTCGACTAAAAACAAAAGAAAATAATTATCTTTGCATGAGAAAAGAAGTTGGTAAATTAATAAAGGGTTAACAATGAAGCAACTTACCAAAACTATAACAAATAAACTTCAAGCACTATCAGATGCGGAGAAGCGAGAGATATTCCCTAAGTTCTTTAAGGCTGGCAAAGGAGAATATGGTGAAGGCGACCGTTTCTTAGGTGTCACCGTACCCAATATCAGAGCTATTGCCAAGTTACACAAAGACATATCCATAGAGGAGATACGGGAGCTGTTACAGTCAGAATGGCATGAAGTGCGCCTTTGTGCCTTAATCATAATGGTAGAGAAAAGTAAGAAAAAAGACGAAGCTTTACGCAAAGAGCTATTCAATCTTTACCTTTCTCAAACTAAGCGAATCAATAACTGGGACCTTGTTGACCTATCTTGTCGCTTCATCATAGGCGAATACTTACTTGACAAATCACGTGACATTCTTTATCAGTTAGCTCAAAGTTCACTACTATGGGATAATCGTATCGCTATCGTATCAACATACGCATTCATTCGTAAAGGACAATTAGAAGACACCTATGCACTTAGCGACCTCATGATGCAGCACCCACACGACCTCATGCACAAAGCTATTGGTTGGATGCTTCGTGAAGCTGGAAAGCGTGATTCTGAACGACTTTATGATTACGTGATGAGCCATCGAGCAGACATGCCCCGTACCATGCTACGTTATGCAATTGAGAAGTTCTCACCCAAAGAGCGCGCTATTCTCATGAAACGTGCCTAACACTTCCCCACTCTATTACTTCCATTTGGACGCTAATCATACGGTCAGAGAAAGAGTAAAAACAACTCTTTTGTCATATTTTTTCACATACTCATTTTTAAAAGAGCACAAATTGCATTCAAATTAACGCCCAATTGACTTGCAAAAGATGCCCTTTTGAGGTCTTACTAACGCCCTTTTGAAAGCCAAGTAAGCACCTTTTAAAATCTAACCTTCTAACTAATTCATAACAAGAGAGTTACAAAAGCACTCAAAATAGTGCTTTTTGCTTATTTTTAAAAATGTAAAAACAAGAAATAATGTAAACAAAATTCAAAACACCAAGAATATTATTACCTTTCAGAAAACTTATAAATAAGGGCGCCTTTATATGACATCATACTTTGTAATATAGCGTTGTAGAGTATGAAAAATTAGAAAGATAGACGAAATATTGATAAGAAAATGAAAGATAGTAATAAACAATACCATTCTAAATAAGAAAGATAAATGTTAGGGTATAACGAGTGATTTGAATTAAACTTGAAAAAGTTAAAAACGAACAACATATTTAACTCTCATAATTCATAACATAAAATAATTATATATCCCATATTTTTCTTACCTTTGCATTCAGAACATAATATATAATTTAACGATATAAAAAAGAAAATGAAACCTACATTATTACTCCTTGCGGCAGGTATGGGAAGCCGCTACGGCGGGCTAAAGCAGCTCGACGAACTGGGTCCTAATGGCGAGACCATTATGGACTACTCTATCTATGATGCAATACAGGCTGGATTTGGTAAGATTGTTTTTGTTATCCGTAAGGATTTCGAGGAGCAGTTCCGCAGCCAAGTTCTTTCAAAGTATGAGGGTCATATCCCTGCAGAACTTGTTTTCCAGAGTATCGATGCACTGCCAGAAGGATTCTCTGTACCTGAAGGTCGTGAGAAGCCATGGGGTACAAACCATGCGGTATTGATGGCAAAAGATGTTATCAAAGAGCCATTCTGCGTTATCAACTGCGATGACTTCTATAACCGTGATTGCTTCAAGGTTATCGGTAAGTTCCTTGCTGATCTCCCAGAAGGTGCAAGAGACAAGTATGCAATGGTTGGTTTCCGCGTAGGTAACACACTGAGCGAGAACGGTACTGTTGCTCGTGGTATTTGCTCTACAGATGCTGAAGGAAACTTGACAACTGTTGTTGAGCGTACAGAGATTGAGCGTCGCGATGGCGAAATCAAGTATAAAGACGACAATGGCGAGTGGGTTGCTGTTGATGAGAACACTCCTGTATCTATGAATGTATGGGGTTTCACACCAGACTACTTCGAGTACAGCGAGGCATACTTCAAGGAGTTCCTCTCTGATCCAAAGAACATGGAGAATAAGAAGTCTGAATACTTCATCCCATTGATGGTAAACAAGCTCATCAACGATGGTACATCTACCGTGAAGGTGCTTGACACTACCAGCAAGTGGTTTGGCGTAACATACGCTGCCGATCGTCAAAGCGTGGTTGAAAAGATTCAGTCACTGGTTGATGATGGAACCTATCCAGCTAAATTGTTCTAATTCATAAGCCTGCCTGGGTACTATCTCCGCATACATTCTTCGGTATATCAAGATGTAAGACGGGTATCCAGGCAGGGCTTTTTATTTCTCTCATCTCTACACACATCGGGTATAACAACCCAAACACCTTTCAAACACACACCAAAGCTGACAGCTATAATGGAATTAAACCTACTGAATCAAGAAGAAATTGCAACACTTCGCAATCTTCTCTCCAATGCAACAAACATCGTAATCTGTGCGCATAAGTCACCTGATGGCGACGCGACAGGCTCGTCACTGGCATGGATGCACTATCTAAACCAGATTGGCAAGACCAATATTAAGGTGTGTATGCCTGACGCTACACCCGACTTTCTGCATTGGCTACCGGGACATAATTCCGTTATTCGTTATGACAGACGACCAAAGGAGGTTGAGAAGGCATTTAAGGAAGCAGACCTTGTTTGCTGTCTTGACTTCAACCAAAACTCACGTGTAGATGCAATGCAAGAGGTTTTGGAGTCCTCCACAGCCCCTCGCCTACTCATCGACCACCACTTAGAACCTGAAACAAACAACGCATTGACGGTTTCACATCCAGAAATGTCAAGTACAAGTGAGATTGTCTTCCGCCTGATTAGTCAGTTAGATGGCTACGAGAAGATGACAACCCAATGTGCATCCTGCATTTATTGTGGTATGATGACAGACACAGGTGGCTTCACCTATAATTCATCACGCCCAGAGATATTCTATATTATTGGTCAACTTCTTGCAAAGAACATTGATAAGGACGAGATTTATAACCGTGTATTCCACAACTACTCTACCAATGCCCTCCGCCTCCGTGCACACATCATCCTCAACAAGATGAAGGTGATTGAGGAGTTGCACGCATCCTATTATACCGTAACTAAAGAAGAAATGGCACAATTCCATTTCATCAAGGGAGATATGGAAGGACTGGTTAACATCCCACAACAGATTAAAGGGCTCAAACTAAGTATCTCATTGCGAGAAGATACTGAGAAACCTAAGACCGTACTTGTGAGTCTCCGTTCTTGCAATGGGTTCCACTGTCAACCCATGGCAGCAAAATTCTTCAATGGTGGCGGTCATGCTGACGCATCAGGTGGAAGACTAAATTGCACCATCGAGGAAGCGGAACAGATTGCCATTAAGGCGATACTATATTATAAAGAGGAGTTACAATAAGTAAAATCCTTTATAGTGAGAGTATAAACAACAAAACACTTCGTGGCTAAATCCACTTGGAAAGCTTATATTTATCAGGTTATGAACATATTAGAACTATCTAAAAAGCGCTTTTCTGTACGTAAGTATAGTGACACCCCGGTATCAGAAGAGGACTTACAATATATCCTTGAGGTAACACGTATGGCACCATCGGCTGTCAACAAACAGCCATGGAAATTTGTAGTTGTGAAGTCTGAAGCGGCACGCAAGCAGCTACAAGAATGCTACGACCGTGAATGGTTCAAGTCGGCACCGCTCTATATCATTTGTATGCGTGAGGTTGACAACAACTGGATACGCAAAGAAGATCACAAGCAGCATGGCGATATTGATGTTGCCATTGCTACTGAACATCTTTGCTTAGCTGCAACAGAGCGAGGCTTAGGTAGTTGTTGGGTATGTAACTTTAATGTAGCCAAACTGAAAGAGACCTTTCCATATACAGGTTTTGAGCCTGTTGCCATCATTCCTATCGGTCACATAGCTAACGACTGCCCAACGAATGAGAAGAAGCGGAAGACTTTGGAAGAAATTACAGACATCATATAATCCTTATAAACGATTTCTGTTATCTATTCTACATATCCCACATAGGTTATTCATTAGCATCTTATACATATAATGTAACAACCATAACGAATCATTCTTCGTATCTTCAAGCGACGTGCTGATGCTCCGCACCAATGGTGCTAATGGTTCGCACCAATGGTGCGGACGCTCTGCACAACTCAATATGACGCCAGTATGAAAACAAGATGCTATTAAGTTCTGGTTCATAACTTAGCTTATAACATTCAAGCAGAGGAGTCCTCTGTATTTTAATATTTTAATTCAACAATCAATTTATGCGTATTTTTGGAAACATTATTTGGTGGATATTTGGCGGATTAGAGGCTGCTATCGGTTATTTTACAGGCAGCTTAGCACTTGCCATCACCATTATCGGCATACCAGCTGCAGTACAAACATTCAAGCTCGGGCTCTTGTGCCTATGGCCTTTTGGGGCAGAAGTGAGAGATGGAGAAAGTCTTTCAGGCTGTATCACCATTCCACTCAATATTATCTGGATTATTTTTGGTGGTTTATGGGCATGCTTAACCCACATTCTCTTTGGTATTCTCCTTGCCATCACGATTATAGGTATTCCTTTTGCAAAGCAACACTTCAAAATGGCAGGTCTATCCCTTGCTCCATTTGGTAAAGATGTTGAGCTTAACTTTTAGTCTAAAGCCGGAAATAAAGACATTTCAAAATCATTTGAATTAAAATCATTTAAATTCTTGGTAGAACTATCAAAAGTCAGTATCTTTGGCAAAAACAAAGGAGAAAAAGCCCATGATTACGCAAGACAACTTCAACCAGGAATACGCTGACCCTATAGAGGAGCAGCAGATTCGCCATTTCGTGTGCATCGAAATGGGGCGACAGATACATAGATACATCAAAGCCATGCACGGCAGCAAACAACAGATGTTACGCTTTGAGGAGCATCTGAAAGACCTACCTATGAAGGAAAAGGAGGCTGCTATTGCACGATACATCGACTTAAACCGCAAGGTTATCAAAGGATTAGACATGAAGATTGTCTTAGCTCGTGCTATGGCAAACTACTCTGACACCTTCGATTACCTCGTAACATTGGTCAACGATAAACGAAAGATGGTGAAGTATCTGAACCTTATACGTGAGATTTACATTCAGTATCATGAGGTTATCGAACGAAAAGGGAAGTTTGGTATTCTCAATCACAGAGGACGTACACTCGTTGAACCAAAGTATGAGTTCCTTCGTACTTGTTATGTCTATGTTGACGACTTACGAACAATGCCGCTCATAGCCCAATTAGATGGTAAACTTGGCTTGATACTTCCTGACGGTAAGGATACTATTATTGCACCTTTCGTCTATGATAGTATATCGCTAAGAGATGAACCACCTTATTTCGAAGCAAAAAAAGGAAATAAAAAGATTCTGCTTAACACTGATGGTGAAGAGCAATAAAACAAAAAAGAGCTGTAACTGCCAAAGCGGTTACAGCTCTTTTAATATTACAATATAATACGATTTAAATCTTCTTCAGCAAAGCAGCCAAACCTTCAAGCTGTTCCTGCCACATAGTAATCTTACTATTCACCTTGTCAAGATCAACACCCTGATTCAGTTCTGGTGAATCACGCTGCTGCTGCAACAAACTGATATACTGATTTACAAGTGCCATCTTAGCCTTGACAGTCTTCTTCTTTGGATAGCCACGCTTCTCAACCTCACGCTGGTACTGCTCAGATATAGCATTGATCTGACGACCACACTCTTCATACTGGCTCAACCATTGCTGGTAAGCTGCGCTATTCTGCTTGTTTTCAAACTGTGTAATGCTTGCAGATTCACCTATCTGCTCGTATGAGCTTTGTGCCATACCCATCATTGGAAGGGCCAACAAAGCAATAACCAATAATTTCTTAACTCTCATAATTGTGTTCTTTTAAAATCAAATATCGCTTGCAAATATAAAGTAAATATCAGAAAGAACCAAAGTTTTTTTGTAATTTTGCATATTGCGATTAATTCTTTAAATCTCTTTTAAGAGTATGTAAGGATAAATGTAGAATAAAGTTGAAAAATATGAATAAATATATTGAGGTAAAAGGAGCTAAGGTTAACAACCTAAAAAATATAGATGTAAGAATCCCTCAAGGTAAGTTTGTTGCCATTACTGGCGTATCAGGTTCGGGCAAGTCATCGCTTGCTTTCGACACACTCTACGCTGAAGGACAACGCCGATATGTGGAAAGTCTTTCTGCTTATGCCCGTCAGTTCTTAGGCAGAATGTCTAAACCTGAGGTCGACTTCATCAAAGGACTTCCCCCTGCTATCGCTATTGAGCAAAAGGTTATATCCCGTAACCCACGCTCAACAGTGGGTACTTCTACCGAAATATACGAATATCTCCGTCTTCTCTATGCCCGCATTGGTAGGACTTTCAGTCCAGTATCTGGCGAGGAGGTGAAGCATCATTCTGTTGAAGACGTCATTGAGAAAGTCATGTCTTACTCAGAAGGAACAAAGTTCTGTATCCTTGCTCCTCTACACATCGTTGAAGGACGAAGCGTACAGAACCAACTTGAGATGGAGATGCAGGAAGGTTATGCACGTATCTATGTAGATAATGACTTTATCCGCATAGAAGACTGGCTTGAACAAAACCCTGCTGACGACAACAACAAAGCGACAAGTAAGGATAAGGCAAAGAGTATCTATCTTGTCATCGACCGCCTATCCGTTGACAGTTCTAAAGACACACTGACCCGACTCACCGACTCATGCGAGACGGCTTTCTATGAGGGCGACGGCAATATGCAGTTAATGATTCTGCCAGCTAAGCTTACCTATGATTTCTCTACGCGTTTTGAAGCTGACGGCATACGCTTTGAAGAACCGAACGATAATATGTTTTCGTTCAATTCTCCCCTCGGTGCTTGCCCTACCTGTGAAGGTTTTGGACGCGTCATTGGTATTGATGAGAAATTAGTCATCCCTGACTCCTCTCTTTCTGTCTATGATGGTTGCGTACAATGTTGGCACGGAGAGAAGATGACAACATGGAAAGATGAGTTCTGCAGACGTGCTGCAAAAGACAACTTCCCTATCTTTAAGCCTTATTTTGAGCTAACAAAGGCAGAGAAAGAAAGCCTCTGGAAGGGTCTACCAAGCGACAGAAAGAAAGACATTCACGACCGTATCTGTATTGATACCTTCTTCCAAATGCTGAAAGAGAACCAATACAAGATTCAATACCGTGTCATGCTCAGCCGTTATCGTGGCAAAACTGTTTGTCCAGACTGCCACGGTACGAAGCTAAAGAAGGAAGCAACTTGGGTCAAGATAGAAGGTATGGCTATTACTGAGCTCGTTGATATGTCAATCATTAATCTTAAGCAATGGTTTGACAAACTGGAACTAACAGAGCATGAGCAGGAAGTTAGTAAGCGATTGATGACCGAAATAACAAGTCGTCTGCAGTTCCTTTTAGATGTAGGATTGGGCTATCTCACCCTTAACCGCCAATCAAACTCATTGAGTGGTGGTGAGAGTCAGCGCATCAATCTCACAACCTCCCTTGGTTCTTCCCTCGTTGGCTCACTCTATATACTTGATGAACCATCTATAGGTTTACACAGTCGAGATACCGACCGCCTCATTCATGTACTGAAAGAACTTCAGGCATTAGGTAACACGGTGGTTGTTGTAGAACATGATGAAGAAATCATGCGTGCAGCTGACTATCTGATTGACGTCGGACCAGATGCAGGTAGACTTGGTGGTGAGATAGTATTCGAAGGTAAAGTATCTGATATCAAGCGAATAGAGGGAGATATTAAAGAGAAGAAAAATACTCAATCACTGCAACTACTGGAGCAGTATCCTCATTCATATACCATTAAATACCTCACTGGAACGGAAGTTATCAACACACCTACAAGTCGTCGACCATGGAATATGGCGATAGAACTGAAGGGGGCACGCATGAACAACCTTAAAGGTGTTGACGTAAAGTTTCCGTTGAATGTCTTTACTGTGGTGACAGGAGTCAGTGGTAGCGGAAAGTCTTCCCTTGTAAAAGGTATTCTCTACCCTGCTCTCAAACGTCATTTGGACGAGGTTGCCGACACACCTGGTGAATATTCATCTATCGGTGGTGACTGGAAACAGATAAAACACGTGGAGTTTGTAGATCAGAACCCTATCGGTAAGAGTACACGCTCTAACCCTGCAACTTACGTGAAGGCATACGATGAAATCAGAAAGCTATTTGCAGACCAGCAATTATCTAAGCAGATGGGCTTCACGCCACAATATTTCTCATTCAACACAGAAGGTGGTCGCTGCGAAGAATGCAAGGGTGCAGGTGTCATTACGGTAGAGATGCAATTTATGGCAGACCTCGTTTTGGAATGTGAAGAATGTCACGGACAACGCTTTAAGCGTGAGATTCTCGACGTACAGTTCCAAGGTAAGAATATCAACGACGTCTTGAACATGACTGTGTCTGAGGCTATTCAATTCTTCAGTGAGCACAAACGCAAAGCGATTGTCAACAAACTAAAACCGTTGGAAGATGTTGGATTAGGCTACATCAAACTCGGACAAAGTTCTTCTACCCTCTCTGGCGGTGAGAACCAACGTGTGAAACTTGCCTACTTCATTGGACAAGAACTGCAAGAACCAACACTCTTCATCTTTGATGAACCAACAACAGGTCTACACTTCCATGATATCGATCGTCTACTGCATGCTTTCAATGCGCTCATCGAACGTGGACATACGATATTAGTCATCGAACATAACCTTGATGTCATCAAGTGTGCAGACCATGTCATCGACCTCGGTCCTGATGGAGGTGATAAGGGTGGAAACCTCGTAATAGCAGGTACGCCAGAGGAAGTGGCACATTGCAAAGAGAGCATAACAGGTGAGTATTTGATTGAGAAGCTAAAATAGATAAGATTTGTAGTATTGTGTTGTACAGAGAATGAAAGATAACCTAAAAGGTTCACACTATGTACGACAAAACACTTCGTATAAATAAGAAAAAGATATTAGCATGTGTGAAGAGGACACAAGTTTTGTAGAATACGAAATATATTTACATTTTTCACAATTCTCCTACTTTTAAATAGGCATTAAAAGCCTCTTCTTCCCGCATTCGTATTTATCAATATATCAAGTTGTTACAGAACCGTACAAGAAGAGGTGCTTAGTTAGCCTTCAAAAGGGCGTTAGTTAGACCTCAAAAGAGCATCTTTAAGAAGCCAATTGGGCGTCTTTTCAAAGCTAAAAGAGCATCTATTAAAATTTAGTATTTGAAAAATACGGACAAAATATAAGAGGTTGTATCAAAATGCAAATTAATAACTTGACAACTCTCAAACTATAAGTAGTTTTTTCCTAAAAGCAAAGGAAAGACCATTTCTTTACTCAAAATCGAGTACAGAAATGGTCATTTTTAATGAATTGTTTCAAACTATAAGATTATCAAAATGGTATATGCATTTTGACACACCCTCTTTCTTATAGCATTGACTCAAATATTTAATATAATCTGCCAAGATTCATTTGGTAATTTGACAATGCCCTAAATATTCAAAATCAATTAGCTATAATTCCCTTATAAGAGGTCAATCATTTTACATTAAGACTTCGTTACACGCTCCAGCCACTTCACCATACCGAACATAACAGCCATAGAAATGATACATACAATGGCAAAAACAAGCCAACAAGTCCAAATTGGCCACTTGTTATACATCAATGGACCAATCCAAAGGAAGCCATTACCAACAGCTGTAGCACCTAACCATAAGCCCTGACAAAGTCCCTGAAGATTCTTAGGAGCAACCTTACTTACAAAACTCAGACCCAGTGGAGAGATAAACAACTCAGCAACGGTTAGGAAGAAGTAAGTAAGGATAAGAATCATCGGACCAGCCTTCATCGTTGCACGGACAGCAGGCTCAAGAGAAGTGAACTGTTCAGCTGAAGGATAATTATGAACCAGTGAAAATACCATTAAGAAAAGATAAGCAAAACCAGCGATACCCATACCATAGGCAATCTTACGAGGTGTAGAAATAGGCTTACCTTTCTTGGTAAAATAGGCAAAAACCCACATAATCAATGGGGTAAGAGAGATTACAAAGAATGGGTTTACTGCCTGCCATATCTCTGGTGCTACAGAATCTGTATTGACGAAATCACGCGCAAAGAAAGAGAGACTCTGACCATTCTGATGGAATGAAAACCAAAAGAACACACTGATACCCAATACAGCAAAAAGAGCATACATACGTTGCTTAATTTCCTTTGCCATTAATGCCTTCTCCTCCTCAGTATACTCAACATTAACTATCTGCTCCTTCTTGCCTGGCATTGGGAAGAGTTTCTTTGAACTCATGAAGATGATAAGAGAAATAAGCATGGTAACAACACTGGCAATAAAGCTATAATGAACACCAGTATTGAACACATCAAGATAATGAGGACAGAATGATGCCAAATCAGCAGTATTACCACCTACCTTGGTTGCAAGTTCCTGCAAATTACCGAGATTATCACCAATAGTACCATTGATATATTTATGGCAAAGCTGTGGTAGAGCTGCATCATAAGTCAGACCATTGCGCCCCAGCCACCAGCTACGTAATACAGGAGCTATGAATGGAGCAGCCAATGCACCCAAATTAATGAATACATAGAAAATCTGGAAACCTGCATCACGCTGTCCCTGTGCCCATTTTAAACGCTCGGGTGAAACTTTTGCCGCTTCAGTCTCAAAATCATCATACATCTGACCGACGATTGCCTGTAAATTACCTTTAAACAATCCATTACCAACAGCAATCAATACCAAAGCAAAGATAGTGAAAGCAAGCAGATAGGAATTGTTTTCAGGTGTAGCAAAAACTGGGATAGACAACGCCACATACCCCAGTGCCATCACGACAAGACCACTTTCAATAGTACGCTGATAGTTTTGTGTACGGTCAGCAATAACACCACCAACCAAGCTCATGACATAGATTGCTGCCAAAAAAAGTGATGCAATCAGACCCGACGTTTCGTCTGACAGACCGAACTTAGAACACAAGAACAATGCGAGAACCGCATTCATAATGTAGTAACCGAAGCGTTCGCCCATGTTACTGAAGGCTGCTTGAAGCAATCCTTTTGGGTGATTCTTAAACATAGATTATCTTATTTAGTTTTGATTATATCAAAAAGATAGGTAGCCTTGACAACAATATTGCCATAATTTGACTTACCAAAATAGTCTTTCTTCGAACTACCATAGATATTGCCCAATCCATAGTAATAGCGGGCTTCAAGTAAGAAATGACCTACACTACGGTTGCTATATTCCATTCCTAAACCAGCTGCAATACCATAGTCAAGTTTCTTCTCAACAGGCATTGACTCCTGTGCTGTTACCACATTGCTTCGCCCTGTACCATCATTAGCAAGGTTAGGAGTATCATAATTCTTAGAAGTTGACTCTCCAAGATAGAGTCCTAACTGCGGTCCTGCTTGGAAGAAGAAGTTAAAACCGTTCTGTTCACGCCCCCATGCGAGGTGTGCAAAGACTGGAATCTGAATATAGTTAACAGTGCGTGAATACGCTTCAGCAGCCCCATTAGAGTTGATAACAGGCTGATCAGTACCCGTCAAAATCTTCTCCTTCCATCCGATTGAGGCATAGTTCACCTCACCATAGATAGAACAAATTGTATTAAAGTACTTCTCGCACACATAACGCACACTCAATCCTCCGGTTACACCACCATGAATAGATTGTCTTACACTCGGAGTGAAGCCCACATTAGAAAGTACGTAACCACCATTTACACCAATAGCAAAGTCGTTACGATGGTCTCCTATCTGCGCTGCAGCAGTCAACGGCAGCGCAAGTAGGACAACAACTAATAATCTTGAGATTCTATTCTTCATTTTTGAATAAGGTTCTCTACAACTGTTTAATAGACAAGATTCTCCATTGTCTGGTCTGTCTTGAAGTGAACCAGCTGGAAGTTATCATTGATATATCCGCCCTGTCCTACACGAACAAAGTCATAACGTGTCTGCAATGGACGATACTTAACCTCAGCAGCAGTACCCTTAAAGTTCTTTCCATTAGCCTTTAAGCCACGTACAAAGAACTGTGCTTGATCATAGCCAGTAATTGCCATACGTGGAATATACTGTCTCGACATAGGCTCACCATACTGCTCTGTATACTTTTCTTCGAGCTCCTTTGTCTTATCCGCTGCCTTATTATAATAATAGGTAGATGGGATATAAGTGTTATACTTGAAGAACTGGTCAAGATCATAATCTTGATAGACAAACCACTGATTATAACCATAAAGGCTAATCGCAATACCAGGGCGCGCTTTCTTCAGCTGAGCCAGTTTATTAAAGACCTCATTTAACTGTGGACTTTTCTCTGAATTAAGAATCACAACATTAGGACGAGTAGCATCAAAATGCTTTGAAAAGTCTGCATTAGATGACTTTAAACTTGTAAGATTATACTTGATTTTCTGTAAATCGAGCTGCTTTCTCAAGCTTGTTGTGAACTCACCCACCTGACTTGTCTCGTCCTTACAATTAATAAAGATAGGATGGTGTGACTTTTGGAAACGCTCTAAGAAAGCGGCTATGGCCTTGTTTGTCAACGAAGCCTCTGTCTGATATACTTGGAAAATATTAGGATTTGTTTCAACATCATTACCTGTTATAGAAAAAGGAATAACAAGTTTAATATCGTACGCACGGCAGAAGTCCGCCAATGGTTTTACCTGTTCTGAATAAAGAGGGCCAAAAATAACATCTAACTTTGAAGCATTTGGTTCAAGTAAGGTATTGCGAATATCAGCACCCTTAGGTACATTCCAAGCGTGAACCTCTGTTGTAATTCCCTCACTCTTCAATTGATTAAGAGCCAACAAAATACCACGATAGTATTCAACCATACGCTTTCCATCTCCATCTTGATTATGCAAAGGAAGCATAACACCAACTCGGATAGCATTAACAGCCTTTACAGGAGCCTGAGCAACAGTAGACTTTGTCGCAGCTTTCTTGTCCGACTTACCTTTCACAGAACCATCTGGAAGGAAATCGCCCTCCTTTGAATATGGAACAAAGATTAAATCACCTTTCTTCAGTTCATAACCTGCCTGCTTCATTGCAGGGTTAGCATCAAGAAGCTGTGGAATAGTAACACCATATTCTTTAGCTATACCAAAGATAGTTTCCTTACGTTTCACCTTATGTTGATCACGCCATTGAACACTTTGAGCCAACACGCTATAACTAAAAGTCATAGCCAAAAATAGCATAAGATATTTTAAATAATTTCTCATAAACATACTTTTGTTTTCAATCAGTAACAAATTACAACTGCAAATATACAAAAGAAATCTGTAATCAAAAGATGTAGAATGATAAAAAACACAAAAACGCTTACACCATTTCATTTATTATTACCAAATAAAGCATTCTTGTCTGAGTTTCCAATAATCTCTTAGCAGATATTATTTTACGACCTCAATCACCCTTTCCTACCATTTTCTTTCATGGTACTGATGTTCAACACCAGTGGTGCGAAGCATCAACACCAATGGTGCTAAGGCTAAGCACCAATGGTGCGGACTATTAAACACCTTACAAAATATTGTTAGAACTAAGCCACTTCGTTGTTAGAAAAAGAGTTAGAACACCCCACCCGAACAAGACAGAATTGATATAAGCCTTCCTTTCTCAAAGAGAATACAATATTGTCAGTTCTTAAGAAGTGCCATAGCAAGAGAATATGCTATTTGAGTTTAGCAGATAGAAATACATATTATTATCCTATTCAGGCAGATAGATTTACTTGTTTGTATGGGAAAAATTGTGTAAATTTGCACGATTATACATTTTTCAAGGTAACATCAAACGAACTATTGGAATGAAACAATATAAATTTAGACTATTGGGGGTGATGGTGTCTATGCTTTTCTCTTCTATAGCATGGGCACAAGATTGCCAACCCTCAGGTAAATATACCGATGTAAATGGTGAGACCAACACAATTGCAGCAGGTGACACTTATGTTGGTTCGGCTCCTTTGACGATCGAGTTCTCAGCCAATCCACCAACAACAAGGGACGCGGCAACCCATTACGAATGGCACTTCTTCAATCAAAATAACCCACGTTCAGCTTTTCTTATCCGTTATGATGAGAATACCGAATACACCTTTACAGAGGCAGGAACTACGAGAGTAGTGCTTTATGAAATCTTGAATAATGACACAACACGCTACAATGCTATTAGTTTCTCCATCAGTGAGAGTAGCCTACAGATGCCTAATGCTTTCTCACCCAATGGAGATGGTATCAATGATATCTATCGTGCAAAACCTGGATATAAGAGTATTGTAGAGTTTAAAGCTATCATCTTTAACCGTTGGGGGCAAAAGATATACGAATGGAACGACCCTGCTGGTGGCTGGGATGGTAAGTATAAAGGCAAAGATGTTGCTCAAGGGACTTACTTTGTCAATGTAACCGCTAAAGGAGCTGACGGCAAAGAGTTCCACATTCGACGAGATGTCAACCTCCTAAGAGGGTACACTCAGTCGACGAGGTGATGATGGTGGGTGATAGGTGGTGAGTGATGGGTGGTAATGAATAGTATTTTTCATCGGTGGTTATCATCAAAGAAACCATCAATACGGTGCTAATCCTCAACATCCATCACCCATCAACAAACACCCAACAATTCATCAACACCCAACATTCAACACCAAACACCCGACATTTAACACCCAACTTTCAACACCCAACAACCAACAACCCCATGAATGAGAAAATAGAAGTCTTCGGTGCCAGAGTACATAATCTGAAGAATGTAGACATAACCATCCCTCGTAACTCACTTACCGTCTTCACTGGACTATCTGGTTCAGGAAAGAGTTCGCTTGCTTTCGACACTATTTTTGCCGAAGGTCAGCGTCGCTATATTGAAACATTCTCTGCGTACGCACGCAACTTCCTTGGAAACATGGAGCGCCCAGACGTAGATAAGATTACAGGACTATCCCCTGTCATCTCCATTGAACAGAAGACAACCAATAAGAATCCCCGCTCTACCGTTGGTACAACTACAGAGATATACGACTATCTCCGCCTTCTCTTTGCACGTGCAGGTGAAGCATACTCTTATATGAGCGGTGAAAAGATGGTGAAATACACTGAGGAAAAAGTGGTGGACATGATTATGTCTGATTATCAAGACCGCAAGATATATATTCTCTCACCACTTGTTCGCAACCGTAAAGGTCACTATCGTGAGCTCTTTGAGCAGATGCGACGCAAGGGTTACTTGTATATTCGTGTCGACGGAGAGGTACAAGAGCTTACACGTGGTATGAAAGTTGACCGTTACAAGAACCATAATATCGAGGTTGTTATTGACAAGATGAAACTCGGTGGTACGGAGAATAGCACGCTACGTGAGCGTTTGGCAAAGACGGTTTCAACTGCGATGAAGCAGGGAGAAGGCTTGATTATGATTCTTGATAACGAACGCAATGAAGCCAAATACTTCTCTAAACGACTGATGGACCCTGTTACGGGCATCGCTTATAAAGACCCTGCGCCAAACATCTTCTCATTCAACTCACCCGAAGGAGCCTGTCCACAGTGTAAAGGTTTGGGTGTGATTGATGAGATTGACTTGAAGAAAGTGATTCCAGATGATAAACAAGACATCCATAGTGGTGCGATAGTTCCTTTAGGGAAATACAAGAACCAGATGATATTCTGGCAGATAGACGCTCTCTTAAAGAAGCATAATTGTGACCTCAAGACCCCTGTCAAGGATATTCCAAAGGAAGCTATGGATGAGGTTTTGTATGGTTCTTTGGAAAAATTGAAGATTGCTAAAGAGCTTGTACATACCACCTCCGATTACTTTATGTCCTTTGATGGCATCATTAAGTATCTCCGTACTGTTATGGAGAACGATGACTCCTCAGCAGGAAAGAAGTGGGCTGACCAGTTCATAGCCGAAGCTCAATGCCCAGAATGTCATGGGCACCGTTTGAATCGTGAGGCTCTATCCTATAAGATATGGGATAAAAACATTGCTGACCTTGCTGAAATGGATATCAACGAGTTGAAAGACTGGGTTGATCATGTTGAGGAACACATGAGCGAGAAGCAGCGTACTATCGCCGTTGAAATCATAAAAGAGATTCGTAAACGTATAAACTTTCTACTCGATGTGGGCCTTGACTACCTTGCATTAAACCGTCAAAGTGCCACGCTATCTGGTGGTGAGAGCCAACGTATTCGCCTTGCTACCCAGATAGGCTCACAACTTGTTAACGTGCTATACATTCTCGACGAGCCTTCTATCGGTCTTCATCAACGCGATAACGAGCGTCTTATCAACTCGCTGAAAGAGTTACGTGACATGGGAAATACGGTTATCGTTGTTGAACATGATGAAGACATGATGCGTGCTGCTGATTGGATTGTAGACATTGGACCAAAAGCTGGACGCAAAGGTGGCGAGGTTGTATTCCAAGGTAAACCCGAGGATATGCTTAAGACACACACGCTCACAGCACAGTATCTAAACGGTGAACGTTCTATTGAGCTTCCTAAAGAACGCAGAGAAGGAAATGGGAAAACCATCCAACTCACAGGTTGTAAGGGTAATAACCTAAAAGACGTAGACGTAACCTTCCCACTTGGCGAACTAATTGTAGTCACTGGCGTGTCTGGTTCAGGAAAGAGTACACTCATCAATGAGACTTTACAGCCTATACTCTCACAACACTTCTACCGCTCACTGAAACGTCCTATGCCTTACGGAAAGATTGAAGGCATTGATAACATTGATAAGGTGGTGAACGTTGACCAAAGTCCTATTGGCCGTACTCCACGTAGTAACCCTGCAACTTATACAGGCGTGTTCTCCGACATCCGCCAACTCTTCGTCAATCTTCCCGAAGCTAAGATTCGTGGTTATAAGCCTGGACGATTCTCTTTCAATGTGAAAGGGGGACGCTGTGAGACCTGTGGCGGTAATGGTTACAAAACCATCGAAATGAACTTCCTACCTGATGTGATGGTACCGTGCGAGGTTTGTCACGGCAAACGCTATAACCGAGAAACATTGGAAGTGCGTTTTAAGGGTAAATCTATTGCAGACGTATTGGATATGACAGTCAATATGGCTGTAGAATTCTTTGAGAACGTACCACAGATTCTGCCGAAGATCAAGGCATTACAGGATGTTGGCTTGGGCTATATCAAGCTTGGACAAAGTTCTACAACCCTTTCTGGCGGTGAGAGTCAGCGTGTTAAGTTGGCAACCGAACTTGCAAAGCGTGACACTGGTAAGACACTTTACATCCTTGATGAGCCTACTACAGGTCTTCACTTTGAAGATATACGTATCTTGATGGACGTATTACAGAAACTTGTTGACCGTGGCAACACCGTTATCATCATCGAACACAACCTCGATGTCATCAAACTTGCAGACTACATCATTGACATGGGACCAGAAGGTGGTCGTGGTGGCGGTCGCATGTTGAGTTGTGGTACACCAGAGGTTGTGGCAAAGAATAAAGAGAGCTACACTTCTCGCTTCCTTGCTAAAGTACTAAAGTAAGACATATTCTATAGGCAATAAAGAAAGAGTTTTCAATTCTTTTCTTTGGATAATTGATAAATTAGTCCTAATTTTGCCAAAGGACAGTAGTAAAGGACAGCTATACAACGGTACAGACTGTCCTCCTTACTTTACAATCCATTAAGAAATTAACACATTGTCTATATCACCTAAAATTATGGATAAGAAAGAATACTTACGTTCATGGGCTGAAACCTACAAGAACGACCTAACAAACAACATTATGCCTTTCTGGTTGAACCATGGTTGGGACAAGGAGAATGGCGGTATATACACCTGCTTGGATCGTGATGGATCATTGATGGACACGACCAAGTCGGTGTGGTTCCAAGGACGATGGGCCTTCATCTGCGCCTTTGCATACAACAATGTAGAGAAGAATCAGGAATGGCTTGAGGCATCAAAGTCTGCCATTGACTTCATTGAGAAGCATTGCTTTGACGAGGATGGGCACATGTATTTTGAGGTAACAGCAGAGGGTAAACCACTGCGTAAGCGTCGCTATGTTTTCTCAGAGACTTTCGCTGCAATAGCTTTTGCCGAATACTCTTTGGCTACAGGTGACAAGCATTATGCAGAAAGAGCGTTGCAGGTATTCCACGATGCACAGCGTTTCCTCTCTACTCCGGGCTTCCTTCCAGCTAAATATGAGGCAGGTGTAGAGATGCAGAGCCACTCTATCATTATGATTCTTATCAACGTTGGTTCACGTCTGCGTGCAGTGATTGACGACCCAACACTAACCCAGCAGATTGACGAGTCTATCTCATTACTCCGTCGCTACTTCATGCACCCAGAGTTTAAGGCATTGCTTGAAACAGTCGGTCCAAATGGAGAATTCATTGATACCAATGCAGCACGTACCATCAACCCTGGTCATTGTATTGAAACGGCATGGTTTATCATGGAGGAAGCTAAGTTGCGCAACTGGGATAAAGACTTACTCGACACCGCCCTCACCATCTTCGATTGGTCATGGGACTGGGGATGGGACAAGCAATATGGTGGTATCATCAACTTCAGAGACTGTCGTAACCTCCCACCACAGGACTACTCGCAGGATATGAAGTTCTGGTGGCCACAGTGCGAGACTATCATTGCCTCTCTCTATGCCTACCTTGGAACTGGCGACGAGGAATATCTCTATCGTCATCAGCGCATTAGCGAGTGGACATACGCCCACTTCCCTGACCAAGACTATCCTGAGTGGTATGGTTACCTACATCGTGACGGAACCGTTGCACAGCCTGCAAAGGGTAATATCTTCAAGGGTCCATTCCACGTTCCACGTATGATGATTAAAGGCTATATGCTCTGTCAAGAGATATTGAAGACTATGGAATAGTCTGATATACCAAAGGATAAAATAAAAACTCCCATAACATTACCAACAATGGTTTGTTATGGGAGTTTTTTATAATACTTATTATGACCTTTTCAGTCCATTTTCTACTGACGTATTAACGCCCCGCACACATCGTGCGGATGCTTAGCACCATGTGTGCTAACGGCTAACACCAATGGTGCGGAGTACTTAACACCTAACAATAGGTCATTAAAATGAGTATTATTTGTGGTTAGAGAAGAGTTATACTGCCCTAAAATGGAAAGCCTTAGATAGTATTAAGAATACCCTCACAACCGTCTTCTATTAAATCAAGAGCTAAGTTAAAATCTTCAGCATCACCATAATAAGGGTCAGGAACACAAGTAGCAGAAGGATGTTGAGTAAAGAAATCTGCCATTCGTACGACCTTTTCTCGTGCCGTTTCATTAGGTGCCTGAGACGTAATGTTACGATAATTATCCTCGTCCATTACGACAATCTTATCGAATAGTTCAAAGTCTCTGCGCGCATCGAATTGACGAGCACGGTGGTCAACGCTATATCCACGCTGTCTACCATGTTCACGCATGCGCTTATCAGGTAACTGTCCAACGTGCCAATTACCAATTCCCGCAGAATCAATCATATATCGGTCTGCACAGCCTCGTTCCTCAACAAGATGTTGCATCACAGCATGCGCAGCCGGAGAGCGACAAATATTACCTAAGCAAATAAAAAGAAGTTTTATTTTATTACCGCTATTCAATTGGTTATCCATATATGTTTCTTTTTTAGTTTAAATTACAGTTTACTTATTCTATACCAAAATCTTATTCCAAGATTCTTATACTGCAAAGGTTTTAAATATCATATTTTATCTATTATTCAATTATCTTTTTGATAGTAAATACTATCAAGCATTGCTACCATATACTGACAAATTTCTTTTTCAGAATGAGATTTTGGACAGCTATCTTTATACCATACAGAAGTTTGTATTCGAGAAACGATTTCATCCCAATAAGAATCCATTGATAACGATGATTGAGAAATGGCAAATTCATTGCATAGTAACTTCTTATTACGGCTATTGACACATACAAATAAGTCAGGGCGTTTCATTGCAAGAAGGCGTGAAGCAAGTGCCACAGGTTCTTTAAATTCTTTCTTCCATATAGAACAATACTTCTTATACTGTTCAACTGTAACCTCACCTTCTAAGGGTATAACATCAATAGCCTCAACAAGTTTTGTATTGTTATCAATGATAGCCTTCTTAAATATACCATTGCCAAAACAAGTACCAAAGAATCCCCAGTCTACATCTTCCATACCAGGTAGATCACGTTGAATGCCCGCAACACATTTCCTTTCGTTATCAGGGAAATCCTTAAACGAACTATACTTGTTAAATAACTCATGCGCTTTCTTCAGAATTTGACATCGAACTTCTACGCTATCTTTATCTTTCATCACCCTCTTAACATAGTCTTTCCAACTAAGTGTATCTATGATTGCACCATACTTGTTAAGAGCAAACCTAAAATTGTCTTGAAGATGTTCTTTCTTCTGCATCTCAAATTTTACTTTATACTTAGAGAAACCTTCAAAAGTAAGTTGACATGATTGTCCCCAAACATTGTTGATATAATCAGTACATTGCTTATAGAAGTCAGTTTGTGTGTCTTCGCTGTTTATAAGAACGCATGCTTCCATGTTTAATCCAAATCCTCCCTTTGTGAAATTTGAACTACCAATTATTAAACTCCAATCAGAAGGACTATTGTAAAAGAAGTAAAATTTAGGGTGGAAAGTATGTGGTTCTAATGTAAGGAAACGAACTTTCTTGTTGGAAATGAATCTTTTTATAAATGTTGGGGTTGTATGGGTAAAATCCAAACCGACAATCATCTTTTCTATCTTACTTTCATTCTGACATAGTACATCATACATAGAGCATTGGTTATTTGCCCATGCTACTGCGATAGAAACATGCTTAAATGAACAAATCAATTTGTTGAAATGAGTGTTCAAAGCTGTTTCATTGGTTATTAATTCCATAAGATTCAATTTTAAAGAATAGTTAAAAACTTATTACACCTCACTTACTCCAAACAAATCCTTTATCTCGTTTAGATGTTCTAAAGCTACTTCCCTACCCCGATCATAGGTTGCTTGCATCATTGCTGGGTCGTGTGAGAAATGCCCTATTGTTAGTTTTGCTTTAGGACGAAGCACTAAGGTATTAGGTTTCTTTTCTTCTTCACAAACGTATGCTAACTGCTCATTATACATGATATGGCGTTGCTCCAAAGCTTTTACAACACGTGGATGACGATGCAACCATATACGCATAAGGGGCATCAGTGAGTTTGGCTCTTTCACAAAGCCCTCTGGCTGAGTAAGAACAACCAAATTACGCTCATAGCCTTGTTCCTGAAAGAAGCGGAGAGGAATGGAATCTGCAATACCACCATCCAAAAGTTTCTTGCCTTCTACCGTCACAATACGAGCAGCAATAGGCATAGATGCAGAAGCACGAATATACTCTAAACAATTATCATCAACCTCCATCAGTCGCTTATACTCCGCTGTACCCGTTCCAACGTTTGTACATACAGCCCAAAACTCCATTGGATTCTCACGGAAGGTATCAACATCGAAATAATCAATATGACGAGGCATATAATGGTAAGCATATTCACCACCATAGTAATCACCTGTTGTCAAGAGCGAACGCAGAGAAGCATAACGCCAGTCTTTTGCCAACTTTTGATTGTATCTGAGCACACGTCCTGCCTGCTTTGACTTCATATTACAACCAAAAGCCGCACCCGCAGAAACGCCAATAACGCCATCAGGCCATATGTTATTTTCCATCAGAACATCCATTACACCAGCAGAAAACAATCCACGCATGGCTCCCCCTTCTAATACAAGTCCTTTCTTCATAATGTTTTATCCTTTAAATACTGCCTTTTTATAATCTTATATTCTGATAATTAGAGATATAAACAATGCTATTGTAGTAAAACAAAGGTTACAATAAAGGTAACACCTTACTTTTGTTTTCTCTTTGCCAATGCAGCGATAGCATCAAAACTGTAAACGAGTGTGCCACTGGTGAAAGTCGTTGTTTCAATCTTAAAAGAACGATATTTCCTAAGACATTCAACAAATGCTTCTGGAGTCTGAACAAAGGCAGAGTCAGTCTGCTTACTGATACCAGGCTTATAACTGAATCGTCCAACCTCCTCTCCATACGCATAGACACGAACATAGTTGGTTGTATCATAACTGTTACCCGCAAACTGTTCGCCATCACCAAGAATCATACATGCTTCAACACCTACACGTCCAAGATAACGTACACGAATGTTCATACGATTAGAAGGCGTTATCTGCGACTTCTTGTTTGGAGCACTCTGCATATTGGCTACTGCAGAATCGTTGAGATAGGTCCATGAAGAAACATACGTCCCATCACCTGACGAATTACTATCAAGATCGACTGCCAACATAGTGTCGACCTGTGTTGTATCATAATGTCCTACTCCTCGCGAAGAACAGCCTGAGCAAGACATAAAAGCTACTGCAGAGATAGCCACAAAGACTAAGGGCAGTAACTTCATTGAATGTTGTTTCATCTTTAAGAAGCTAAAGGGGTTAAGGGAGTTAGAAGGAGTTAAGGCGAAATGTCCTAATCCTTGCTTTGGAAGTCAAGGGAGTTTAGTAAAAGGTATTAACCCCAACAATGGTAATTGCTACTAAACTCCTTCTAACTTCCTTAACTCCTTTAACCCTCAAAAACTATTAATATTCTCCCCAAGCCTTGATATCAATGTCATCTAAGCTGACATTGCAAAAGGCAGAGATAAATGCACTTGCCAATCGGCTGTTTGTAATCAATGGTACATTGAGGTCGATAGCTGCACGACGAACCTTATAACCATTGGTCAACTCACGTGGAGTAAGGTCCTTTGGCATGTTCACAACCATGTCTATCTTCTTCTCGTGTAAGAGATCGAGTGCCTGTGGATGCTGTCCTTCATCTGAAGGCATATACACACATGTATTCTCAATTCCGTTTTCTGCGAGATACTTTGATGTACCGACTGTTGCATAAAGTTCATAACCATGCTGCTTCAACATCTTTGCAGCATCAAGCATTTCAGCCTTCTGCTTTGCACCACCAGTAGAAAGAAGGATAGTCTTCTTAGGTATACGAAGACCTACAGACAACATAGACTTTAACAAAGCTGTTGAGGTATCATCACCTAAACAACCAACCTCACCTGTAGAACTCATATCAACACCCAATACTGGGTCGGCCTTCTGTAAGCGGTTGAAAGAGAACTGAGATGCCTTAATACCTACGTAATCAAGGTCGAAGAGGTTCTTATTAGGCTTCTCAACAGGTGCACCGAGCATAATCTTAGTAGCCAAGTCGATGAAGTTGAGCTTCAACACCTTACTAACGAATGGGAATGAACGGCTCGCACGGAGGTTACACTCAATAACGAGGATATCGTTATCACGTGCCATAAACTGAATGTTGAATGGTCCGTTGATGTGCAACTTCTTCGCAATCTGACGACTGATACGCTTAATACGGCGCATAGTTTCAACATAAAGTTTCTGAGGTGGGAACTGAATTGTAGCATCACCAGAGTGAACACCAGCAAACTCAATATGCTCAGAGATAGCGTATGCCAAGATCTCACCATCCTGTGCAACAGCATCCATCTCAATCTCCTTTGCATGTTCAATGAACTTACTTACCACAACAGGGTGGTCTTCGCTGACGTTGGCAGCCAACTGAAGGAAGCGAGTGAGTTCATCTCTATTAGAACAGATGTTCATTGCTGCACCAGAAAGTACGTAAGATGGACGTACAAGTACTGGGAAACCTACACGGTCAACGAACTTATCAATATCGTCCATACTTGTCAATGCGCTCCATTCTGGTTGATTGATACCATTCTCTGTGAGCATTGACGAGAACTTAGCACGGTCCTCAGCGTTATCAATATCCTTTGCTGATGTTCCAAGAATAGGCACATTCTCCTCATCAAGATACATAGCAAGGTTATTTGGAATCTGACCACCTGTTGATACAATCACACCATGTGGGTTCTCTGCATCAATGATATCCATAACACGTTCGAAGGTCAACTCATCGAAATAGAGGCGATCACACATGTCATAATCCGTTGACACTGTCTCTGGATTATAGTTAATCATGATAGAACGATAGCCCTGACGGCGGATTGTGTTCAGTGCCTGAACACCACACCAGTCGAACTCTACAGAACTACCAATGCGGTAAGCACCTGAACCAAGTACGATAACTGAGTTACGATCATTAGGGAATGTAATATCAGAAGCCACACCAGCGTATGTAACGTACAGGTAATTGGTCTGTGCAGGATACTCGGCTGCCAATGTATCAATCTGCTTAACAACAGGAAGAATACCAAAGCTCTTACGTAAACGACGAACGATTCTCATAGCTTCGTGCATCTTCTTGCACTCTTCCTCCAAACCAACAGCACGTGCGATTTGGAAGTCTGTAAAGCCATAAACCTTTGCTGTACGCAGAAGTTCCTTATCAAGTGTGTTGATATTCTTAGTCTTCAGTTCCTCATCAATATCTATGATATGCTTGAGTTTGTTGAGGAACCAACGATCAATCTTCGTCAATTCGTGAATTTGGTCAACCGTATAGCCCTTGTGCATCGCCTTAGAAATAAGGAACACACGCTTGTCGGTAGGTTCACGCAAAGCAGCATCGAGGTCGTCAATCTGCAATTCTTTGTTCTCAACAAAGCCATGCATGCCCTGTCCAATCATACGAAGACCCTTCTGAATGGCTTCCTCAAAGTTACGACCAATAGCCATTACCTCACCAACAGACTTCATACTTGAGCCTAACTCCTTATCAACACCACGGAACTTACTAAGGTCCCAACGTGGAATCTTGCAGACTACATAGTCAAGTGCTGGTTCAAAGAAAGCTGAAGTAGTCTTCGTAACAGAGTTCTTCAACTCAAAGAGTCCATATCCCATACCCAACTTAGCAGCAACGAAAGCAAGAGGATAACCTGTTGCCTTGCTGGCAAGAGCAGAAGAACGTGACAAACGAGCATTTACCTCAATAACTCGATAGTCTTCACTCTCTGGGTCGAAAGCATACTGAACATTACATTCACCAACAATACCAATATGACGTACTATCTTTATAGACAGTGCACGAAGCTTATGATACTCGCTGTTAGAAAGGGTCTGAGATGGTGCAATAACGATAGACTCACCTGTGTGAATACCAAGCGGGTCGAAGTTCTCCATGTTACAAACTGTGATACAGTTGTCATAACGGTCACGAACAACCTCGTACTCTATCTCTTTCCAACCCTTCAAACTCTTCTCAACCAACACCTGAGGAGAGAAAGAAAAGGCCTTTTCACAGAGTGTATTCAATTCTTCCTCATTATCGGCAAATCCACTACCAAGACCACCTAATGCGTATGCAGCACGAACAATAACAGGATAACCGAGGTTCTTTGCAGCCACACGTGCCTGCTGAATATCCTCACATGCCTCACTCTTGATTGTCTTTACATCAATCTCATCGAGTCGTTCAACGAAGAGTTCGCGGTCTTCAGTATCCATAATTGCCTTAACAGGGGTACCTAAAACCTTTACATTATACTTCCTCAGAACACCTGTCTTATCCAACTCAACACCACAGTTTAGTGCTGTCTGACCACCAAAAGACAGGAGGATTCCATCAGGACGTTCCTTCTCTATAACACGCTCAACGAAGTAAGGTTGAACTGGAAGAAAATAGATCTGGTCTGCTACACCCTCAGATGTCTGTACTGTTGCGATGTTTGGGTTAATCAAAACCGTAGAAACACCCTCCTCGCGTAATGCCTTCAACGCCTGTGAACCAGAGTAATCAAACTCTCCTGCTTCACCAATCTTCAATGCGCCTGAACCAAGTATCAGGACTTTCTTTATTGACTCGTCTTTCATTATTTCAGTGTTTCTACAAATTTATCAAACATAAAGTAAGTATCAACCGGACCAGAGCAAGCCTCTGGGTGGAACTGTGAGGTAAACCAAGGATTCTCCTTATGGCGAATACCCTCATTACTACCGTCATTCATGTTAACGAAGAGTTCCTGCCAATCCTTGTCTAATGTTGAAGCATCAACCGCATAACCGTGATTCTGTGAGGTAATATAACACTTATCAGTACCTACCATGCGAACAGGTTGATTATGTCCACGATGACCGTATTTCAACTTATAAATCTTTGCTCCTGCAGCCTTTGAAAGCAACTGATTACCCATACAGATTCCACAGATAGGTTTCTTACTCATACTCATCTGCTTACGGATAACCTCAACTGCATCATTACACATATCAGGGTCACCAGGACCATTACCGAGGAAAAGGCCATCATAATCCATACCAGTGTAATCATAGTTCCAAGGTACACGGATAACCTCAACTCCTCTGGTAATCAATGAACGGATAATATTGGCTTTCACACCGCAGTCAACAAGGACTACCTTCTTACCAGCGCCCTCGTTGTAGCGGATAATCTCTTTTGTTGAAACGCGATCTACAAAGTTTACTCCCTCGTAATCAGCCTCTGGAATATTATCAGGTTCATCATCAAAGAGAATCTTACCCATCATCACACCGTGCTCACGTAGAACCTTAGTAAGTTCACGTGTATCAATACCAGTAATACCTGGTACGTGTTCACGCTTCAGCCAGTCAGCCAAACTCTCCACAGCATTCCAATGTGAATGCTCCTCTGTATAGTCTGACACTATCAAGGCTGAGACATAGATTTTATCACTCTCCATGAAGGTTGGGATACCACTTTCCTCAATAGTAAAAGGCGGTACACCATAGTTACCTACCAATGGGAAGGTCATTGTTAGTAGCTGCCCCGCATATGAAGGGTCAGTCAAGCTCTCTGGATAGCCCATCATCGCTGTGTTGAAGACCACCTCACCAGCTACTGGGGCATCGTATCCAAACGACTTTCCATGGAATTTTGTTCCGTCACTTAAGACTAAAGTTACGTTCCTCATTGCTTATAGTATTGTTGGATTGAAAATTCTTTTCATGAAAAGAAATATTTTTTATCGTGAAAAGAAATCTTTCTTTTCATGAAAATAATTCTTTTTTATCATGATGATAATTTACAGACAAGCAGTTATTACGCTTTTACTGTATTTAGATGTTCACGCTCATAATAGCTTACGAAGGCCTCATTGACCAATCGCATACCACCTGGAGTTGGATAGTTTCCAGTGAAATACCAATCACCTGGATGATTAGGTATTGCATTATGTAATCCCTCCACACTCTGGAACACAAGTTCTACAGGTGTTGTCATACCTTCTGGGCGTAGCATTTCAACTATCTTCTTATTAATCTCATCTACCGTAAAAGGCTTATAAACTGCACGTACAGCATTTGAAATGGTTTCTCCCTTAGGCTTTGCCAATTCTTTCTTACAATTCTCATAGACCTCACGAAGTAAGTCTTCCATACCACGTTCACGTATCAGTTCGATTACTGCACGGAAGACACAGAACTCTTCTGGATGTGGCATATCAATACCATAGTAGTCTGGGAATCGAATCTGTGGCGCACTGGATACAACAACAATCTTTTTAGGATGCAAGCGATCGAGAATACGAAGGATACTCTCCTTCAATGTTGTTCCACGAACGATAGAGTCATCAATAATGACAAGATTATCCTCATAAGGTTTAATACACTCGTATGTTACGTCATAAACATGAGATGCAAGGTCGTTACGCGAGTTTCCTTCTGTGATAAAGGTACGTAACTTAATATCCTTCCATGCCACTTTTTCAGAGCGTACATCTTGATGTATAATACGATAGACCTCCTCTGAAGAAGCCTTAGAACCTAAAGCTGCAATCTGCTCAACCTTCTTCTTGTCAATCTGCTCCTTAAAACCGTGAACAAGACCATAGAATGCAACCTCCGCAGTATTAGGGATATACGAGAGAACTGTATGCTCTGTATCATAGTCAACTGCTTTCAATACAGGCTCTGTCAACTGACGTCCCAATGTCTCACGCTCCTTATAAATATCACGGTCTGAACCACGTGAGAAATAGATACGCTCAAAAGAGCAAGCGGCATTCTGCTTAGGTTCAAGTATTTGCTGTAGTGAACATTCACCACGCTTATTAACAATCAGTGCCTGACCAGGTTTCAACTCTTGGATATCATCACACTCAAGGTCGAATGTTGTCTGCAGAACAGGACGCTCACTTGCCAAAACAACAATCTCATCATTCTTATAATAGAAAGCTGGGCGAATCGACCATGGGTCACGAATAGAGAACATCCCACCCGAACCTGTCAATCCACAGATAACATATCCACCATCAAAGTGCTGCATCGTTGTCTTGAGAACATTACTCATCTGTACGTTCTCTTCAATATAGTTGGTGATAGCACGCTTCTCCAAACCTAACTTCTGCGCATCCACAAAGTTACGTTCAACCTCACGATCAAGTCTGTGTCCCATCAATTCCAAAAGAATGTTCGTATCACTATAGATACGTGGACACTGTCCCTGTTCAGTCAAAATCTCAAAGACATCTCCAATATTAGTCATATTAAAGTTACCACACATACAGAGATTCTTTGCTTTCCAGTTGTTGCGACGCAAGAAAGGATGAACATAAGAAAGGCCACTCTTGCCGGTAGTAGAGTACCGAAGGTGGCCCATATAAAGGTCTCCCGCAAAGGGGAGATTAGTTTTAGCAAAAGAAACATCAGACAACTGCTCCTGTGAAAGGTTCTTATAATGCTTATGAACATTGGCAAAAATTTCAGCGACAGCATTCTTACCCTCTGCACGTTCACGGAACATATATTCATTACCTGGCTCAGAATCCAGTTTTACAGAAGCCATACCAGCTCCCTCTTGACCACGGTTATGCTGTTTCTCCATCATCAGATAGAGTTTGTTCAGTGCATACATCCAGGTGCCATACTTCTCCTGATAATACTCAAGCGGCTTCAGCAATCGAATCATTGCCACACCGCAGTCTTCATGAATGTTCTTTTCCATTGATAAGGTTTTCTGTCTTTCTTTTACTTTTAAAATCGTATATCTATCTTCATATCTCCCTTAATAAAAAGGAAGATGACTATAAACTTCACTTTATTAGGAGTAACACAGTCTGCGCATTCGTTATATTCATTAAGAATAAATACGCAGACTATGTCTTATAATGTCTGGCGTCAACCACTCATCTCCCCCTACTCTACTGTTACAGACTTAGCCAGATTTCTTGGCTGATCAACATCTTTGCCTTTACATACAGCAATATGATAAGCCAACAGCTGCAATGGAACCGTTGCTACTAATGGCTCAAGACATTCCATCATGTCTGGGAGTTCTATAACAGCATCTGCTATCTTAGAGATGGTTGTATCACCCTTTGAAACTAAAGCTATCACGCGTCCTTGGCGTGCCTTTATCTCTTGGATATTACTACGAACCTTCTCATACATTCCATTATGTGTTGCAATAGCTACGACAGGCATATCTGAATCTATCAAAGCTATTGGTCCATGTTTCATCTCTGCTGCTGGATAGCCTTCAGCATGTATATAGGATATCTCTTTCAACTTCAATGCTCCTTCCAGAGCTACTGGATAACTATATCCTCGACCCAAATAGAGGAAGTTACGGGCGTAAGTAAACGTACGTGCTAAGTCTGCTATCTGCTCATTTGACTTTAACACCTCTTCTATAATAGAAGGCATTTCAGCCAACTCTTTTATCACTTTCTTGTAATCTTCTTCGCTGATAGTTCCCTTTGCATAGGCAAGTGCAAGCGCAAACATTGTCAACACTGTAACCTGTCCTGTAAATGCTTTCGTTGATGCTACACCAATCTCAGGTCCTACATGAATGTAAGTTCCGGTGTCTGTTGCACGTGGAATACTTGAACCAATGGCATTACAAATACCATAAATAAAAGCACCCTTTGATTTTGCAAGTTCTACTGCAGCAAGTGTATCTGCTGTTTCACCACTCTGTGAGATGGCTATTACAACATCACCATCACCAACCACAGGATTGCCATAACGGAATTCACTTGCATATTCGACCTGAACTGGAATACGACAATACTCCTCTATGAGCTGTTTACCAATTAATCCTGCATGCCAACTTGTACCACAAGCAACAATAATTATGCGCTTTGCATTCAACAACTTATCACGATGATCTATCAAAGCTCTCAATGTTACCTGAGTATGTTCTGGATGTACACGTCCACGCATACAATTCTTCAAACACTCTGGCTGTGCAAAAATCTCTTTGAGCATAAAGTGAGGGAAACCTCCTTTCTCTATCTCTCCAAGATTAATATCTACTGTACGCACCTCTGGTGACAGTTCTTCATTTAGAATATTAACAACCTTCAGTTCTTCTCCTAACTTCATAACGGCGATATTGCCATCATCCAAGTATACTACCTTATCCGTATACTCTACAATAGGACTGGCATCCGAACCAAGGAAGAACTCCCCATCACCAATACCTACTACTAATGGACTCTGCTTACGTGCCGCAATAATAGTATCTGGATTGCGCTTGTCAAGTATAGCTATAGCATATGCACCAATGACTTGATGAAGTGCTAACTGAACAGCTTCCAGTAAACTGAGGTTTTTCTTTGTCTGTATATAATCAATCAATTGTACCAATACTTCCGTATCAGTTTCTGACTGAAATGTCATTCCTTTTTCCATGAGATTATGCTTAATTTCAGCATAGTTCTCAATAATGCCATTATGAATAATAGCAAGATTCTTCGACTGTGAATAATGCGGATGTGCATTTAATGAAGAAGGTTCACCATGTGTTGCCCAACGCGTATGAGCAATACCGATATTACCTGTTATGTCCTTATCTGAACAATACTCTTCCAGGTCAGCAACCTTCCCTTTTGTTTTATAAACATTCAGTTCGTTACCTTTATTTATCAATGCTACACCTGCACTGTCATATCCCCTATATTCAAGGCGCTGTAAGCCTTTAATTAAAATGGGATAAGCTTCACGCTTTGTTCCAATGTATCCTACAATTCCACACATAATCCTTATACAATCAGTTACCCCAAATTCAAAAAGAGAACACCTCTCACACCCTCTCTTTTTAGTAGTCCCGAAAGGTCTACCCAAGACATGGATGTCAAAGATATTCTCATTCCAATTATATTTCTTCCATAGAAGACTATATGAATAGTCTCCAGGGACAGTATATTACTTTCTCAACACGTTCACAAGCAGCGAAGCTACTGACGTCACGATACCAATAAAAGAGAACCAGAGAGTGGTTGAACTACCGATACCAGAGTTCTTAGCCTTCACGCTGTTTGGCTCAATATAGAGCACATCATTCTGCTGAAGATAATAATAAGGTGAGTTCAGCAAGTTTGCATCATTAAGATTCAAACGTACAACGTGCTTCTGCCCTGTCGCATCTTCACGTATCAACATGATGTTATTACGCTTACCATAAACGCCAAGGTCACCTGCTTGTGCAATTGCTTCCAAGACGCTCATCTTCTCTGTTGATACAGGAATAACACCTGGACTACCAACTTCACCAAGAACGGTTATATGATAACTACTCATACGAACAGTTACGATAGGATTCTCTGTGCGTGCCAAATAAGGCTGAATCTTACTCTTGATAAGGTCTTCACACTCAGGCTTTGTCAAGCCACTTACATGAATCTTACCAATTACTGGGAAATTGATAAAACCTGAGTTGTCAACCAAGTAGCTCTGCAAAGAGCCACCACCAGAACTAACTTGCTTACCACCTCCCAACTGGTTGCGTACTTGCAGGTTAAAAGGAGCTGCCGCATCAGGGTCGGTAGTGTTCACCGTGATGGTCAATTCATCCTTTGGCATAATGCGTGCGTCATATAAACCACGTGAAGCAGCAAGGCTAATAGAGTCAGCATTTTGTAAGTAGGTAAAGCCCTTACTTGAACCACATCCTGACATTGTCACAATCATAGCCGTAACTATGAGGGAGAAAATAATTTTTTTCATTTGAACAAATAACGTGTAGTCAACTATCAACATTAATTTTAGCAAAATAAAAACGAACGAAAACAAAGGAACTTCTTTCCTTATTTCATCGATCGAAATATATTCTTTGCAAAAATACAACTATTTTCTGATAACCGCAAACTAATATCTGTTTTTCTTTTTAGATTCTTCAACACATCATAACGAACGACTTATCTTATTAAGAAAACGTTGGAATATCTTTAGAATTATTCCGTCTTAATCTCTCATCTGGTGATAGGCGATAATAAAGTCTTATTTATTAATTAATCGTACAATTACCGACCTTATCGTTTATATTTGGTTATATGCTTCTTTTCCGACAATGCATAGCCCCCTCTCAACAAAAAATAATAAAACATTAAACCATGAACACCAATGGTGCTTACGCCCCGCACCTATGGTGTTCATGCTCCGCACCATATGTGCGCAGCATGAACATTATAACAGATGATGAAGAATTCAACTTGTAGATATCATTTAATGATATAAATTAAACCACTAACAATAAGCATATTATGCTATAAGTAGTTTATTAAAAATATTATTCTAAACAAACAGAATGGTTAATCCCTACTTGATATCAGCTACTACATATTCAGACCTTGTTCCGATACGGAACTTACCACCCCAAATACCGATTCCAGAAGACACATAATATTGTGTATTTCCTTTCTGTAAAGGTCCGAAAGCATCCTCATAGATAAGGTCTTCTATCCAGCTCACAGGCCACACCTGACCATAATGCGTGTGGCCAGAGAGTTGAAAGTCTATACCTGCCTGCTGTGCCTCCTCCAAGTGATAAGGCTGATGATCCATAAGAATTGTATAATATCCCTTTGGAGCAGACTTCATCAAATGCTGTAGGCTGGCACGCTTTTTATTCGTCCTATCATCGCGTCCTACAATAAGAATTGAGTCACCACCTTTCAAAGGTATTAAGGCATGGTCATCAATCAACAAATGAATACCTGCATCTTCATAAAACTTCTTAGCACGTGGTTCACCGCTTAAATACTCATGATTGCCCAAACAGGCATAAACAGGAGCCTTCAGACGACGAAATTCAGCTGCCATATCTTGGTCTATTAATGCACGAATACTACCATCAATAATATCTCCTGCTATGAGAATAGCCTCTGGTTGCTCTTCATTCACCTTATCAACCCACTTTCTGAACTCATCTGTACGATTATGATAACCTAAATGTAGGTCGGTCATCATTACCAAACGATGTTGCTGTTTCATCGGTTTTGCCGACTGCAAAGTTAAGGGTACACGCTCTTTATGCAAATAATTGAAATATCCATAAACGAATAATCCAATCATAATAACAACTACCGATACTGTACCTGCCCAACTATTATAAAGGAAGGAACGAGGAACAAGATGAAGTAATCTTCCCAAGTCGAGCACAAGGAAGAGTAACAACAGATACAGCCCAATAAATACAGCAGAGTTGCCAAGTTCATACAGCGTCACTGCTATTGGCATTGGCTTATTATCCAAACCCAATATAAAATTGGTAAAGAAGCATACGATGCAAAGCAACAATGCTCCAACGACAATCCACTTACCTACTACAGCAAGGGGCAGAATCTGCCATACATGCCAACTTACATATCCACAGCCCAGCAAAAGGACCAAAAGAAACACGATTATCCAACCATAACCCATCTTACAATCTTTTTCTTAAATTATTACTAAATATCTACGTGCCCAGAGAATAGAAGCAAATCCCCTCATCCCAAGAAACGATAGGAAAGCTATCCATAAGGCATTATTTCCATGACTATTCCAAAACAAATAATAGACAACGAAGAATGTTATCATTGCCATAGCTGTTGAAAATAACATTCCCTTAGTAGCTGTCAAGCCGATAAAGACCCCATCTAACACAAAAGCTGCCATTCCTGCTATAGGAATAAGGTAAGCCCAAAATAGATAAGGCTCTGCAGCTGTCACAACAGCCGTATCGCTTGTGAGAAGACGAAGGAAACCTACGCCACCAAAGACGTAAACCGCAGTAAACATCAATGCCATAATAACACCAAAACCAAAGAGTCGACGAACTGTTATGTGCAGTCCTTCTTTATCTCCTGCACCATAATACTTACCACTAAGCGCCTCTCCAGCATATGCAAAACCATCCATCAGATAAGAGAAGAGCGTAAACAAGGTCATTAATAATGTATTCACAGCTAACATCATAGCCCCCTGCTTTCCTCCAGCTGACGTAAAGAAGAAGTTCACTGCCACCAAACAAAGCGTCCGCAAGAAGATATCTTTGTTTACACGGAAGAACTCACCCCATTCTCCTCTCATGATAAATACATGACGGAAGGTTGTCTGCAAGACTACACAACGTTCTTTCCCAAAAACCAATCCTCGCTCTTTTCCTGATGTTATCCGCTTGTATGCAGCATATAAAGAGACTACAAAGCCCGCCCACTGAGCCAAAGCTGTACCTGCTGCAACACCACTGATTTTCCAGTCAAATACAAAAACGAAGAACAAAGAGGCAAGGATATTAACTACGTTCTGCAACACGGCAACCATCATTGGCGTTCGTGTATCTTGCATTCCGATAAACCATCCAGTCAGTCCATAGAGTCCCAACATAGCTGGTGCACCCCATATAACGATTCTAAAGTAGGTAGCAACAAAGTGCCACGAAGCCTCTGGCGTATTCATCAGCCGAAGCATCCCCCACTCTATACCACGTTGTGCCACGATAAAGAGGACTCCCATTCCCACTCCTATTGTCAATGTGCGCACAAGAATATTCATACATTCCTGTCCGTCTTGTCGTCCATATGCTTGTGATGTCATGCCACTCGTTCCCATACGTAGGAATCCTAATAACCAGTACATCACATTGAATATCATCGAACCGACTGCTATCGCACTTATATAAGCCTCATTACCAATATGCCCTACCACCGCCAAGTCAACAAGACCTAACAATGGAACAGTCACATTACTTATAATAGAGGGGATGGCAAGGCGTAAAATCTCCTTGTTCCAGTTATCCAACAACTGCATTTCGCTACTCCCTTATGTAATCCTTAGCAACAAGGTCGTAATACAAAGCCTCCAACTCTGCCAATGACAATCGCTCTATTGAATGCTCCAACACGCGAATCAACTCTGCCCGACGTGTATCATTCTCTATTCTATCAAAATTCATATCGTACGTTTATAAGCTATAGAACAAATACTATGCCGAAACAAAAGTAATTGAATTAATTGTGAAATCAAAAGATATTGGCTAATTTTGCGTGCATTAATGTAGAATTAAGATGTATGGGAAAGAAACAAGAATACAAATTAAAGAATGAAGAATACCTCAGGGAACTTAGTCAGAAAGAAGGAATTAAGCAACTCCCAAACGGTATTCTCTACGAAGTAATAAAAGAAGGAAGCGGTGAAGGAAAAGTTACAGAACGTTCTATTGTTACCTGTCATTACCGTGGTAGTCTTATTAACGGCAATGTTTTCGATGATAGTTGGCAGAGAGGTATTCCAGAGGCATTCCGTGTAAACGAACTGATTACAGGATTTCAAACGGCACTCTGTACGATGCATAAGGGTGACCATTGGCGTATTCATATCCCCTACCAAGAGGGTTATGGATTGAAACGCGATGGTGATATCCCTGCTTTTTCTACATTGATTTTTGAGATAGAACTATTTTCGATAGGATAAGTAGTTGGGGCTCCCCTTTGTCTATAAAGCGTATTAGAGATCAATATACATTCCCAAAAGAGTGGCTATGCATTGATTGGCATAGCCACTCTTTTTCAATTAAGGAATAGGAAAGACCTAAATTACACAATATTTCATCATGCAGAATACGTCACTTGGCATATTTTTTGTAACTTTGTAGTCTAAGAATTATAAAACAAAAGACACATAAGATGAATATAAAAGAGACTCCTGTCCTCCTGCTTACAGGTTATTTAGGCAGCGGTAAGACAACGTTAGTAAACAAGATTCTTGCCAACAAGAAAGGAATTAAGTTTGCCGTTATTGTCAACGACATCGGTGAAGTGAATATTGATGCTGACCTCATCGAGGCAGGTGGCGTTGTCGATCAGAAGGATGATTCGCTCGTTGCACTCCAAAATGGTTGTATTTGTTGTACGCTGAAGATGGACTTAGTGCAGCAGTTGAACGAAATTGTTTCACAGCAGAAGTTCGACTACATTGTTATCGAGGCAAGTGGTATCTGCGAGCCTGCCCCTATCGCACAGACTATCTGCGCATATCCACAAATGTATCCAGACCTTGCTAAGAAAGGTAAGGCAGTACTTGATTCTATTGTGACCGTTGTTGATGCACGTCGTATGTGTGATGAGTTCTCTGCTGGTAACGACCTTTTGAAGAAAGACTTGCAAGAAGATGACATTGAGAACTTACTTATCCAGCAGATTGAGTTCTGCAATATCATCCTTCTTAATAAGGTTGATGATGTCAGCAAAGAGGAATTAGGACTGGTGAAGAAGATTATCCGTTCACTTCAACCAAAGGCTGAGATTATCGAGTGTAATTATGGAGATGTTGACTTAGACAAAATCCTCAATACAGGAGATTTCAACTTTGACAAGGTTGCTACCTCTGCTTCATGGATTGCAGAGATAGAAGGTCACGATGATGAGGAGGATGAACATGACCACCATCACGACCATGATGAACATGAACATCATCACGATGAGCATGACGAGCATCACCACGAGCATCACCATCACCACCACTGCCACCATCATCACGGTTTGGAGAATGAAGAAAGCGGTGAAGCTTTGGAATATAACATCCAGACCTTCGTTTACTATGCACGCCGTCCATTCGACATCAATTTCTTTGATGACTTCGTAGCACGTCAGTGGCCTAAGCAGATTATTCGTTGTAAAGGTCTCTGTTATTTCTCTAATGAGAAGGATATCTGTTATGTCTTTGAGCAGGCTGGTAAGCAGGTGAGCCTTCGCAATGCAGGTCAATGGTATGCTACTATGCCACCATTCCAGTTGCGCGAGTTCCTTGAGAATAATCCTAAACTGAAGAAAGATTGGGAGGAGCCATACGGTGATAGAATGCAGAAACTCGTATTTATTGGTCAAGACCTCGACAAAGAGGCTATCACCAAAGCATTGGATACTTGTCTGACTGATTTCTAATCAGCTCTAAACCCTTGTTTGGTTATTAGAAACAGAACATATTTTGTTTTTCATATTGATTGTCTGTCTTTGTAACGGATGTGTAGTAGAATACACTAAGTTAGGAAGACAGACATTCTTAATTAATAATGATACAAATAGCAAATAGAGTCGAGAAGTGTATACGACTTAAATCGAACAAAGAGAAGCTGCCGCAGAAGCAAGAAATAAAAGCGCAGTACTTTGTCAAAAATATTCAAACATAGGAAATCACTTCATGCTTAAATACCTTTGAAAAGACGCCCAATTAGTTTCTTAAAGATGCCATTTAGAGGTCTTACTAACGCCCTTTTGAAAGCTTATTAAGCACCTCTTCGTACACAACATTGCAACTAACTTATAACAAGATAGTTACAAATGTGGTTAAAAGGGCGACTTTTCAACCCTTTTTCACAAAGGATTAAGAATGTGATGTAAATAATTTTCTGTACAACAAAAATCCCTTACTTATCTGAAAACAGACAAGTAAGGGATTTTTATATGTGAGTTAATAAATAGTTTAAGCCTAATGAACCATAGTGAACAAATATATGATTAGTATAATATCACCTCATCGCCAATTCTCAGACCACGCTCGGCAATCTTTTCGTTCTTCTTCACAAGACTCTTCAAACGAATACCATAACGTTGTGCAATATCGTACAAACTCTCTGACTTACGTACATAATATGGACGGTTCTTAAACTCCTTCGGACCTTTCTTTTGTTTCTTCTTCAACCAGATATACTCTCCAGGAATCAGACGTTCATGCTTATCACGTTCATTGTACTTAGCCAACTTACCTACACTAATCTCTAATTCTTTACTTAACGACTTAAAAGAATCTCCCTGTCTTACAATAACATAATAGTTGTCATTGTATTTATTGATAGGATGTGCACCCAAAACCTGAACAGGATTTGGACGACCATTTTCTATGCCACGCACAACAGAATTCTCACCACTATGATGAGCCATAAAGCGGTCATAACTTTTCGCCTTATCATACTCGTAAAGTTTATAAAGCTCAATAAGATTAATGAGACTCTGTGCATAGACAGGATTAGTAGCATAACCTGCTCGTTTTAACCCATACGCCCAACCACGATAATCGGATCTATCCAAATTGAACAGACTTCTATAACGGGGACGGTCACGAAGAAACTTACAATGATCTTCGAAACTTTCTAACGCACTATCATACGCACGGAAACATTCTCCTTTTGCATCATCATCATGCGAAATCGTACGCCCCAGCCAACCATGACATTTGATACCAAAGTGATTATTACCAAGAAGGACAAGTCTTCCACGCCCTGCCCCACTTTCGAGCAGACCTTGTGCCAACGTGATACTTGCAGGTACGCCATACTTCAGCATACCTTCAATAGCCATGTCTTTATACTGATCAATATAAGCTTGATAAGCCTGATTCCACCTTACCTGTCCCGACGCTACGGTAGAAAACATATAGAGGAATGAGATAAAAAGGAAGATATATCGCTTCATAAAAAGTTCTTTTTAGATTATATAACTGCAAAAATACGGGTTTTATTATATAATACAAAGTGAATTATCTTAAATCTCACAAAGATTTCAAAACTTATACGTAACTTTGTATTCATGAAGACAATCATTGCACTTGGCTCAAATTCTAATCAGGAAGAGAATATTTTCAAAGCTCAGACACTGCTGAAACAACGTTTCGAGGGTGTCAAATTCTCTGATACACAATGGACTGAACCGATTGGAATAAAGTCTGACAAATTCTTGAATTGTATAGGAACTTTTGATACCAAATTATCTCTCAACCAAGTAATACAATGCTTAAAGGAAATAGAACAAACTATGGGTGACTCTCACGAAAATCATCAAATAGGAAAAGTTCTGATTGATATTGACCTTGCACAATATGGTGAGAAGATTGTAAAAGAGATTATATGGCGGTAAGAATAACAGGAAAATTAATCATAACGCTTCTGCTATGCCTTACAACTTCTATCCCTGCATTTGCACAAAAGAGCAAGGATGCTGAAGAATTAGGGAAAGCATTAGAATACTTTACTTCAGCAAAGTATCATGAAGCTCTGCTTATCTTTCAGCGATTGGATAAAGAATATAAGCTTAACGAACGTTTCAAGGCTTATATAGGCTTATGTTATTATCATGATTGGGATTATGAAGCAGCAGTTAAATACTTAGAGGGTGTTATGCCTAAATTGGAAGTATTTGCGCCACATGAGCGGTCAGTCTACTATTATACTACTGCAGAAAGTAAGTTCAACTTAAAGCAATACAAGGAAGCAATCCCCTATTATGAGAAAACACTAACCGTATGTTATGAACGAGAAAAGGGAGATGTCTATTATCGGTTAGGTCTATGCAATATGTTTCTTCAATCATGGAAACCTGCATATGACCAATATATGAATGCTGAAAAGATTTATAACCAGTATAAACAGGAAGAAAATGTGCAGGGACGACTTGCACAGATAAAACGTATGGCTACTGCTTGTTGGACAAATTATGAAGCTACATTACCAAAGGATTCTTTGTCGAAAATAACAGACAATACGACCAATAAAGATAATAATACGACGCAATTAAAAAACATATCGACAATTATCAACTCATTGATTTCTACGATGTTATTACCATCTACAACGCCAGATAATGTAAAAGATATTATCAAAAAAGAAGAGAAAATAAAACTTGAAAAATAAGTACTAAATTTCTATTCTTTTCTTCGTTCGTTCAGTTTTTTTTCGTACTTTTGCGACACGTACATATCAAAAACGGCAAAAAATCATGCCTTTTATCCACTTGACATACAAACCTAATAAAAATTGAGATTTTTATTTATTCATTTGATAATCCCAACGGCTTTTATGTAGAGGATAAGAAGGTAAGATAAATCAGATATTACCATAATCTAATATATGGAGAAACACAACAAGGGCTGGCACCGAAGACATTAAGATCTTCGACGTCAGCCCTTAATCCCAAATCGGGCATTAGATCCTAAACATATTTTGTTTTATTTTCGAGCAGATTGTTTGGATTTGTAACGCAGGCGTAGCGGGCTACGTCAAGTTACAAAAACGAACAAGATGCCGATAAGAAAATAAAAGATGTTAGGAAACAATACCGTAATAATAAGATATATATTGTGGTCTAATGACCGATTTGGGTTAATATGGGTTATAAAAGAAAACACTTATGCCATTGCCTCTTTTATCTTCTCCACAATATATTTCACATCATCATCTGTTACTAATGGTCCACTTGGTAAACACATACCTACTTTGAAAAGACTTTCGCTCACACCATTTACGTATGCTGGACAATCCTTATAACAAGGCTGCTTGTGCATTGGCTTCCAAAGAGGACGGCTCTCAATATTGGCTTTATCAAGGAAGACACGCATAGCCTCAACATTGGCATTTGGTTCACAATCAGTATGTGCATTATCTACTGAATGTATAACACCAGCTGCACCGCCAACTGCTCCCTGTACCGTTGTCTTATATGCATTCTCTTGCCCTTTCACCTTAACGGAAGGGTCAAGAACCATTGTATTCAACCAGAAGTTTGAATCAAACTCAGGTGAAGGGTTTGCGTGGAAGGTAATACCATCTATCTTACTGAAAGCCTCTTCATATAAATGAGCAATATGACGATGGTGAGCAATATGCTCATCTAAAACTGTCATCTGACCACGACCAATACCAGCGCAAACATTACTCATACGATAGTTGAAACCTATCTTCTCATGCTGATAGTATGGATAACCCTCACGAGCCTGTGTTGCATAGAACATCACATTATTACGAGCCTCTTCATTAGGACAAACAAGTGCACCACCACCTGATGTGGTAATCATCTTGTTTCCATTAAATGACAGAACACCATACTCACCAAAGGTACCACATACCTGTCCGTCATATCTTGAACCTAAACCCTCTGCAGCATCCTCTACAACAGGGATATCATATTTATCTGCTACTGCAAGAATTTCTTTTATCTTTGCAGGCATACCATAAAGATAAACTACTATAATAGCCTTTGGCTTCTTACTTGTCTTAGCGATTCTATCTTTAATTGCTTCCTCTAACAACACAGGATCCATGTTCCATGTATCCTTCTCAGAATCAACAAAGACTGGTATTGCACCCTGATAAGTTACAGGGTGTGAACTCGCACAGAATGTGAAACTCTGGCAGATGACCTCATCGCCTGCTTTAACTCCCAATGCAACTAAAGCGAGGTGTACAGCAGAGGTACCAGAACAGAGTGCTACAACACGCTTATCCTCCAATCCTGGCAAAGACTCCTTCCACAAGTTATCAGGATTATCCTCATGTGGCATAATCGTCTTCGGATATTCCTCCTTAACAAGGAAATCTCTTCGCTCACCTGTTGGACTTACAGAGACTGAGAAACGTCTCAGATCCTCTTCAAAACCATTGACATTTGGCCCCAATGGCACCACCCAATTGGTGTCAAACGCCTCTTGGATGTATTTCATCTCGTTACCGCTCATGTGAGCGAGACAAAGTAAAACACGATTTCTTTCCATTTTACTAACTATATTTTTTCACCTGCATAGTCCATCTTTTTACCGAGAACCGTACAGACAATCATTTGAATATCTTTTATAAATGAATAGTTCTTTAGATAATAGAGGTTTAGCTTAACTTTATCAGGAAAAATCACCTCATCATTATATTGAGCGGGATTCTCTACAGAAGCTAAGAGTTCTTCCTCATTTCTATATTTCAAGCTGGCTGGACCTGTTATTCCAGGCTTTAACTTCAAAATATCTCTTTCCTCGCCTTGCAACTGATCAGCATAACCAGGAACATCTGGGCGTGGACCGACAAAACTCATATCACCCTTGAGGACATTCCAGAGTTCTGGTAGTTCATCCAACTTATAACGTCTGAGTTTCTCGCCAAGTGGTGTGATACGGCACTGTTCAGTCGAAGCAATAGAAGTTGCTTCTGAATCCCTACTTGCCACAGAAGCCTCAGCCTTGACAGTCATTGATCTAAACTTATATACAGTAAACAGTTTACCATACTGCCCTACTCGCTTCTGACAGAACAATATAGGACCAGGCATCTTCACCTTGATTAGAATTGCTACAACCAATAATACTGGACTAAGGAATAGCAATCCAAACAAAGATGCAAGTTTATCAAATAACCATTTTAAACACATAATATTAATTTACGGATTCAGATTTCTATTCTTTACCAACTTTACAAAATAATAGAGGAACTCACCCAAAATAGCTTTTTTATCTTCTTTTCTATAATCATCAAAAGCATCAAAGTCCCAACTCATAATCTGATTAAACTCTTTCATTGTCAGTGAGCAACGAAGAATTTTACCCACAAGAGTAATTATATCACCAAGAATCCACTTAGTCTTTGTCCCCATACGTGGTTGAATCTTATGCTCGTACTTTCCTGAAGTGAAAAGAGAATATACAATATAAGGTATATCGAAACCACCAGCCATTGGTGTTGCTAAACCGCCAGTAAATCGAGCATTAACCTCAATAAACACAGCCTCCTTCGTGTTTTCATTAACCTTAAAGTCTATACCACAAACTCCTTTATAGTCAACTTTATCTAAAATTAGCTTAGAATATCTTTCTATTTCTGGCATTTCAACCAAAATTCTTTGTGTTGTTGTTCCTCCACCATCTGTTTTTGTTACTAAAGATCTATATGTACATGCTTGGAAGAAGCCATCATACCTAACACAGTCTACACTATAGTCTATACCTGCAAAGAACTCTTCTATTAAGATATCTTTTGTATCATATTTGAGTAAAATATTCTTTGCTTCATCATATTTTTTAGGAAAGAAGACCCCTTTTGCAGAGTTCCCAAATTTTGTTTTAATTACTATTGGGTATGTAGCTTGCTTAATATCGTCTATAAAACGGGGTACTGGTACACCAACAGAATCAGATAAAATAGTTGCTTGATGCTTATCAGATAACAGAACTTGTTTCTCATAAGATTCCATTGTATATATAACATCCTTAGGAAGTTCATCTATGTGTTTTGCAATAATTAAGGCTTCATCATGCGTGGGCATAAGGACTTTGGGAGAGAATTCTTTGATAGCTTTCTTCAAATCCTCAATAAAACCTTGCTCATCCGTCTTGAAATCTCTATAGACAAATTTACCAACACTAAATTTAGAGACACTGCAAATATTATATGATGATGTATCTCCTACTACAACCTTTAAGCCTTTTTCATAAAGGCTACGAATAATATTATATCCAACTCGGTTCCAACAATATGTTACAATAACATCACACTTCATAGTCAACTATTTTTCAAGTTTTTCGTATTCTTTGAGCGTTGCCTTCCAAACCTCTTCTTGACGATATCTATCAACTATCATTTTACGAGATTGTGAAGCCATCACCTTTATAAAATCTTTATTTTCTGTACACCAATTCATTTCCTTAAATAATGCATCTGCATCTTTAGAAGGAAATATTTTACCATTCTGACCTTCTTTGATAATCTCATTACATCCATTGATGTTAGTTACAATAGATGGTAGTCCCATTGCACCAGCTTGCAACACTACATTAGGAAAACCCTCTCTATAGCTTGGAAAAACTAAAACATCTGCTGCAATAAAGAATGGACGTACATCTCTTTGATAGCCAACAAAACGTACATCTGGATTATTTCTAAGAAAATCCTCATTACCACTCTTCAGAGGGTCGAGTTCTGTTTCAAAACGTCCAACAAGAAGTAGCTTTACATTCTTCCCTTCTTTTTGAAAACGTCTCATAGAATCAGATAGTTCATTCATACCCTTATCACCAACGATTCGCCCTATGAATATAAAAACAAAATCATCTTTGCTAAGATTTAAGTCTTTACGAATATTTTCTTTACTTCCTGTATATGGCTTTCCGTTTATTCTTGTCTCGGCTGTAAAGTGGTCTGGAGAGAAGTAGTCAATATCAACTCCATTTATATTTCCATTCAGAATAACATTCAACTCCTTTTTTGTTATATGATCCTCCTGCAGAATTTGCTTTACTCCATTTCCTTCAGGAATAACTTTATTTGCAAAAAAACAAGTACAAACTTCCATCCCTTTCAGAATATTTCTAAGAACTCCATGAGCACCCTGATAACGTAAGCCAGTGACGGTATAAACTCTATGCGGAACGCATGCAAACCATGCAGCTATCATTGCCAAAAGACTTCCCTTTGGAGTATTAGCATGTACACACCAGGGTTTCTCCTTACGGAACAGACGATACAAGAACCACAAGCCCTTTATATCTTTCACCAAACTTATAGGACGTTCTAACGGAGCATCCACAACACGAATTCCTTCTCGTTCACTAACTTCCTTCAGAACACCTGTATCTTTTGCAACACCAATAACTTCAAAATATTGGTTCAAAAATTTCAGCTGCCCTTTTAGTAAACCATCCAAAGAGATATCTGCAGTTGTAACACGAACTATTTTTTTTCTTTGAATATCTTCCAATTTATATAAAAACTATTTATCAAGAAGAAAACTTGATGATATTAATTAAAGATATTTTTATAGACATCAGCATAACCACTTACAGTTTTACTAATATCAAACTCCAAGGCTCTATTATAACAGCGTTCTGCAATTTCGTTATAATAAGCTTCATCACTTGCTAATCGGTTGATTTCTTCTGCCAATGCCTTTGCATCCTCATGTGGGAAAAGAATACCATATCCCTTAGTAACTTCTTTCAAGCCATTAACATCAGAGGCTATAAAAGGTTTATGTGCGCTCATTCCCTCTACATTGCTAAGACTTAACCCTTCCCAATGAGAAGACATCACGATAACATCTGCAGCCCTCAGGACATTTGGAATATCTGTACGTAAACCAAGAAATCTGACCCTATCGCCAATTTTTAAGAATTTAGCTAACTGTTTAACCTCTTCCATTCGTTCACCAATACCAGCAAACCAAACCTCAAAATTATCTTTATCTAATTCAGCTAAAGCTCGTAGAATTGTATCTTGGTTCTTTTGTTTGCGGAACCCTGCTACCATCAAGATTGCTTTACGATTTTCCTTTAGGTCTAATAGTTCCTTACAAGGGATGGCTTTGGATATGGCTTCAACGTCTATACCATTATTAATGGTTGTAATCATCTTGTACTTATTTGATGATTTAACAAACCATTCTCCTCCCATATATTCCCTTAATTTTTCTTCCGCAATCTTACTGATACAAATCACATGATTGTATCTTCCATACATCCAGCTTTCTATAGGACGATACCATTTCCAGTTCCTTTTCCGATTTGAAGTGTTATGTTCCGTAGATACAAGTTTCGTGCGAACAAACATATTGGCGATTGCAACAAATAGTTGTGGTGAAGAATTGTGCGTATGAACAACATCATAGTTTTTCATAACCTTTGCCAATTTACATATATAGAGAGGATTATAAACCCCATGCCCTAACGCGTAAATCTTTGTCTGTGGACTTTCAGATTTTAATCGTTTAGTCAGTGGTGTCTCAGCACGATCAAAGACACATAGATCTACTGTATGTCCTAAGTCCTGTAACCTTGGTATAAGATTCACAACTAAGGTTTCAGCACCGCCCATATCCAAAGATGTTATGACTTGTAAAATTCTCATTCTCTTATATCTTTTATGCTATATCATCCAACTCTTCTTTTTTATCTTATCTGTATAAAGTATCAAAATAAAGTTTATACAAGTTTCCTGTCATTTTAACATTAGAATATAACTACATGATATAATGAACTTTATGCTACGATCTTTAGTGACAGATATGACAGCAAAGCTGAAAATATAAAACTTGAAAAGAACTCACGTGATTCTATTCAACCTCAGGCCTTTTCACCTACTTTTTCCAACAACCGTTTTATAACAACCTCTGGAGCAATCCATTCTTCGTAATAACGCCTTGCTCCTTCCTCTAAATGTTTTCGGTAATCTTCATCCGTGCTAATCTTTACTACTGCATCATATATTTCTTCAGGAGAGTTTACAAAATGAATATTTTTTCCGTGTATAAGACCTTCTACTGGCATTTCCCGGAGAAGCGGAGAAGATATAATAGCCTTTCCCATACATAGATATTCACCTAACTTCCAACCATGACAACCGCAAACACTTGGTGTATTGAAAACGACCACACTTTCTTTTGTTTTTCGGATATAATCATCCATTGAAAGACGTTTATCATATAGAAAGTCCTTATATATTTCTTCATAATAAGGATAGTCGGGCATCTCAGACAAAACATCTGGATCATCTTTTAAGTAGTACAACCCACCTTCGATTTCCATACCCGCACGTTGACAAGATTTCAAAAATTCCCCTCGATAAAGATTGGTACAATCTTTCGCAAATTGATTATACCATAATGTTGATGCGTGAAAAACATAATTAGGTTTTACTTTTACAAAATCTTCATAATATTTCATGGGGCGACGACGCACATAAATATAGAAATAATCGTGCATATATCGTCTTAATGATTGAAAAGATGAGGATTTTCCACGATAATAATTTAACAAGCCGAATGATAATAAACCTACAAGAGAACGATTCCTTATGGCAAAGTTAGGACCGGGAACAAATAATTTTTCATATTTCTCTAAATCTCCAAACTCTATATTGACTTTAGAATAGATATCACACCAATCATATTTGTCTTTTTCAATTTCAGCTACGTCCTTAATATCAAAATAAACTTTCGTTATTTTACCATTTTCATTATCAAACACTACCTCCATTCCACAACCATATTGACTTGCATTTGTAATCTTTAAATCTTCAAATGGTTTAACGGAATATATTATTTTATCTTTCCCAAAAAGTTTATATAAACCTAACCTATAAAATGAGGTATATCTGTATTCTGTTCTTGGATCAATATAAACCTTCATCTAAGTAATCTTTAAAATTATTTGTTAATCAAATTATAGATGGATATCATACTACCCAACCAACATTTTCGATATTATTTAACACCAATGAGATGTATAAAATCTCCTACTTCCATTATAATAACTATATTCTACTTTCCACCAAAGAACGAAGCTTGAGACTAAAGTAATATAGTGGTTTGCAATGATAGTACAGACTTGCAAGTATCTTAAGTTTAGTCGAACGTGAGTCCTTTTCTAACGGAACATTTTTATATAAAGATCTTGCTTTATACTTAAGGAAAATGTCCTTTAAAGGATGCTTACAATTTTCCATCCATGGGCGATTAGCGACACCTGCTGTAAAATGAATAAATATCGGATGCTTTTTTCCATCCTCCATTTCTTCTTCAGAATAGAATGGCTGCTGCTTAAAGCTATGATAAGGGAAAACGAAGAAATTAGTTACCATATTATAATTCACAGATAATATCATTTTACGTATACACACTGCATTAATCAACCCTTGATCGTGATGAAAAACATTGCCATTATGTGCTATAAGATAATCTAATATTTTTGCTTCAATACCTTCCTCCCTCCATTGCTTAATATTAAGCACAAGAAAGCCAGCATTTACATATGCAGTATCAAAAGACAACCCGATAGCTTTTTTTGCATACAGCGAAACATCATCCAAAACACCAGCTATTTGATAATCTTTCATATCAGTATTCCAAAGTTTTTCTAAACTCCCCGAAACAATTGCATCCACATCCATATAGATAACTTTATCTATGTCACTAGATAAAAGAGAAGAAAGAAATAATCTAGAGTATGATGATATCGAAATTGTAGGCGGTACCCTAACCTTTAAACGACTGTTAATATCACTTATGTCATACACATTTAAGAAACCTTGACCACAAGGAATATGTCTTTCAATCTGCTTTATACTTTCTTCGTCTATATTATTAGACAAAAGATGTACTGTTATACAATTCGCCCACTTATTATTATCAAAGAGTGAGACAAGTAATATTGAAACTAATTTGGCATAATTAGCGTCAGAAGATATTGCTATATGAAGATTATCTGATTTCATATTTATTATTTATATATTTCTTTTATCTTTAAGATGCATTAAATATCCTATTGGTGCTAAGAAATACCATCTCCCACTGATTTTAGGTATATCTACTTCATTTGGTGATACACCAGCTTTATTTTTAGTTGTTAAACAAAAACGAAAACGCCAATAGTTTATAGCATTTCTTAATTTATCCTTAAAAGGAATGGGATAATGTACCAATTCAGAGTATGTTAGCATACTACCTATAGGACTATTCATTCGTAGGCGTGTTATAGATGATGTTATACCATTTTTCTGATAATCTGCAATGTAAATGATCCGATTAAAAAATCTCATTTTATAATTGCGTGCCATTCGAAACCATACTAACACCTCTGGGCAGAACTTCTCTCCTTTAATCTCGGGGAAAGGGAACTGGCGTAACACTTCCGTTCGGAAAACCTCTTTTAAGTCACCTGTAACTTTATAAACTGGTGATATCTCCCAGGCATGGCAATCAATGTATTCTTTTGGTAAACCACTACCTATTATATTCCCTTTTGCATCTGCATCGACACCACTCAAGCCAAGAAAAGAATCATCATGTTTTATCTTATCCCATTCTTCACGAACAATCAGTAAAGAGTCTGCTGGTAAGAAATCATCACTATCGGCTATAAAGAATAACTCCCCTTGTGCCTTCTTTACAGCTAAGTTTATTGCAGTATGCTTCCCCTCATTCTCTTTCTTAAAATAACGGATTGGGAACTCATCCATTGAATGTGCTTTTTGTATCAATTCGACAATAGAAGCTGTATTATCTGTACTACCATCATCAACAATCACCCATTCAAATTCTTTGTATATTTGTTTACAAAGACTCTGATAAAGCCTGTTTAACAAATTACCTCTATTGTATGTAGGAGTAAATACGGTTATCATAAATTATACAATTTATCATTGTCATATGTATGGTCATACTCATACAATTCTTCTATGAAATCACCTTGTCTGATTCCTGGAGTAAGGAATGTCTTGTATGGGTAGAGTAATATCCCCCATGACGAGAGTATTCGATAGAAAAGGACAAAACACAAAAGTGTTATGAAACTTTTTAATGGAACTGCTGATTTTGGTCTGCAAAGTTTTTCTAATATAACAATAACTCCTAATAAACAGTACCATGAAATGCGTCCACCATCGGACGACTTACAAAAGAAAAGTAGAACACCACAAAACATCAAATAAACATTCATCATTGTCAATGAACATTCATCTTCACCTATCTTTTTATAATTCATCAATAGAATGAAAAGAAATAACACAGATTCAATTACATATTCTATTCTAAATCCAAACTCAGCCGTATTCGCATATCCTGCAATCTTTGCATTATTAATGGCATCTCCAGAGATTGAAAAGACATATTTTGTTAATCCACTAACGCCAAGAATCAACAATGCTAACATGAATAAGATTATATATTTTTGTTCAAATTTCCGCCTTGGAATAAAATATAAAAGTATCATATACGCTGCAGAATTGTGAATAAGCGTTGCCAACACCACGAACAAAAGGTATTTCTTAAACTTCCGATGTGTAACATAAGGAATCGCTAACCATATTATACCAGCAGCTAATACTTGTCGAAGATAAGTAAAGGTAAAGAAAAACATCAACCCTTCGAATATAAGAAGGGCAAAGAATGGATTCTTTGTGTTTTTATAGAAATTAATAGCATACACTACATATAATGCCAAGGTGTAAACTAAAATAAAGACATATCGGTTAGGGGTAAAAAATGCAATAAGGTCGTTAATCAATCCATAAACAGGCTCCTTGCCAAAAAACGACAGAAACGATTGACTGAAAACCACTCCTTCACTTATACTCTCGTGCATTCTTTCGAAAACCTCACTGTATATATATCGGTCATATCCACCTAACATATCAGCTAAACCAACAAACAGACCGATACAAAGGCAAAATGCGAAGAAGAAAGATTTAGACACTTTCGTCTCACCATTATGAGCCCATGCAAGAATAGCTGTAAAAAGAAATAAAACTAAATAGTAAGCCATTATAATATCATATCTTTTTAAATTATCAAATTCTTATATCTAATTTTTACAATCAACGTAATAAAAATAAAATTCTACAAAGAACTACACCAACAGAACAGTTAGTAAATAGCAGAAAAAGATCATATTTTTTTATACCAGTTTTTTTAATAGGGTATAATCCCCTCTCTCGATATTCTTTCAAGCTTTTTCTTATCTCCCTTATAGGATATAGTGTTACCAAACTATAAATATATCCGACAGAACTTAGATTGAGAAGAAACTGAAACACATCTTTCTTTTCGCCAGTCATAACTGAAATATCCTTCTTAATAAGAGAATGAATTGTCTGCGTATCATCACTCAACTTCCTAAGATTAGATAATGATCTACTCCGTGAAGTTGAATTAAAATTAAGTTGATTATAAACATAGCCATAAATTGGCACACAAAGCACATGTTTCATATCAACAATAGCTTTCATGTCAAAATACATATCCTCTATATTCTTCGTACCATCTACAAAACGATAATTAATTATAGAACTTCTTCGAAAAATTTTATTCCAAAGATACAGACTTTGATGTCGATGCAAATAGCTAACACCATCTATATTCTCTTGAAAACTATAATCAGCATTTTCTATTAAAGCTTCAGCAAATTCTTTTTTATAATTAAAACATACAAGCTCTATATCTTCTAATCCTAAAAGACTTTTTAATGCAAAATTATCCATTCCTTCCCAAATAACCCTATCATCAGCATCTACAAACCAGACCCATTTACCTTGAGCTTCTTCTAAACCACGATTACGAGCAGTTGAAGCACCTTTATTTGTTTGTTGAATCAGTCTAACCTCAGGATGATTCTGAGAGAAAAGTTGAGTTATTTCAGCACCCCGATCAACACTGCCATCATCTACTACCAATACTTCCTTTTCAGAATTGGGTATCGGTAATGATAAAATAGATTCAATACATTTCTGAATGTATTGTTCGCAATTATATAACGGAATTATAAATGATATTTTTTTCATCCTCTTATGTAATAATATGTTCTTGCCAACAAGTAAGTTGGATAACACATATATTTTTTCAGAACATAAAAATGACTTTTAAGTTTAATCTTCCTTTTCGTCTCTGACTGTTCTAAACTTTTCCCTTCAAGATGAATAATTTTAGGCGAAGAAAGTAGCATACGTTTATAGCCAGCTTTTGCCATACGTAGCTGGAGCTCTCCTTCTTCTCCATAAAGGAATATATTCTCATCAAAACCGCCACATTCTTCAATCGCAGACCGAGGAATAAACATATCTGCTCCACATATACACTCCACTTCTCTATTAGTATAATCTGGTGTATAATCCTGTTTATGAAATAATCTTCTTAGAAAAGAACTTATAGTTAAAGCTGGAAAATAATGAAAAGATCCACGATAGGTACCATCATCTCCAATTAGATAACAGCCATAGAGAGTTTTAGGATCATGACTTTCAGCATACTCATAAAATTCCATTATCGCATTGTTTACCAATAGCGTATCAGAGTTCAGCAGAAAGAAATACTTTCCTCGAGCAGCCGTCATCCCAAGATTATTTCCATACCCAAAGCCACCATTCTGCGTACTAACAATAAGTTTTATTCTATGATCCTTGCTTAACCGATTAGCAGATTCATCCTCAGAACAATTATCAACAACAATAACTTCAAAATCAACTCCTTTAGTATGAGTATAAATACTATCTATACATGCTTGAGTTAAATCAGGAGTTCTGTAATTGACAATAATTATACTTACAGATGTGTTTATAGAATTAGTTAATTCCATTCAAAAAACTCTTTATTTTCAAATAAGATTTCTCAATATCAAATTCATGAATAAATTCATTTCCATTCTGTGCAATTGTATGACGAAGTTGATCATCTTCTATCAACTTGATTATATTATCGGCTAATGCTTGTGCATCTTTTACAGGAGAAACAAGAGCCGTTACACCATCTTTTGCCATTTCTAAATAACCTTTATTATCTGTACAGACAACTGCACAGCCACATTGCATCGCTTCACCAACTGTCAACCCCCAACCTTCAACCTGACTGGAACCAACGTAAATTGCAGCATTATTATATAATTCATTAAATAGTTTTTTATTTGGACGTTGATAATAATCATACCATGATGGCAACTCTGGTTTTTCGAATACACCAAATAAAGTTACATGTAACTCTGGAATTTTCTCTTTTACAATATCAAATGCTTTAAAGGCTGTAGGAAGATCTTTACGCTGATCTTTGTGATACATGCAAATTATGTCATATCTGTTCCTATCGTTAATAGGTTTCTTTACTTTAAAGAGATCAAAATCGAAACCGTTGGGTATCAAGATGGCAGTTGCGCCACTTTTTTCTATAATGTCTTTAAGCCATTGTGAAATAACAATCTTTTTAATTGGAAAGTGATAACTTTTTTGTACTTGCTCATCCGTAAAACTCCAATTCTCAAAATCTTGAATAAAATAAAATTTATCTTCTAAGAATTTGTTTTGATAATTCTGCAAACTGTATGCTGTCTCTATAGCAGTCGCAACTATAACCGCTGGTTCTTTTAGTTGATAATTTTCAAGTTTCCATAACCAGCTCTGTTGAATGGAATCCTCTATATGAAACCATTTGGCAGGCTTATACGATTTAAAAATGAGTCGCCAAAGGAAAATAAGTCTGTAAGCTATTGCATGCTTCCAATCATATCTTGCCCCATAATGAATCATTGGATATACTATTTCTACAGAAAAACCATCTTTGGCAAGCCTATTAGCATATTCAAAAACTATTTTAAAGCCACCTGCTGGTTCCATACACGCACGAGGCATCCAAAAAACAATCTTTCTCATCTTAATTTACGCATTATAGTCCTTTGAAGGTTATAGAGCCAAAAACATTTATAGTGTAATGACAATAACAGAAGTTTATAGTTCCATGTTATCTTGTTGCAACTAATAATCGCAGAATCTGCTTCAGGAAATGTTTCTATCCAACTTTGCAAAGAACTCCTATCCTTCTCATCTATCAAATCATTTTTTGCCATCAACTTCCATTCATTTATTTCACGACCTAAACGTGCAGAAAACCCTAAAGATAATAGATAGTCACAAGCAACTCTTACATTCTCAATACGCTGCAAGGCTCTGTTTCGTTTCTTTTCAGTTGAAGACATGCTCTTAATAATAGAATTATTATTATACTGAACGTAGTGATAGAAAGCCTGAGAAAGATAAGAGATTTGTGTCGTACAAGCAAATAAACGAATATTCCAACTTACATCTTCAAAAAGGTCTGCCCCATCTATGAATCTTTGTTTGGACGCCAATAGGAAAGACCTTCTATAAATCTTATTACAAGTAGACCCGTGCATCCCTCTACCTAACATTGCACGAATACATTCTATATTATCTTGACCATAAGCTTGGCTGATACGATTGTCATGATTATTATAGCTTTCAAAATAATCACAATATACAATATCATAACTACCAGAATCTATTTGGCGAACCATAGATTCCACATAATCCATAGAAATCCAATCATCACTATCAGCAAACATAACATATTCGCCTTGCGCAGTATCTAAACCTATGTTGCGGCTTGTCGCAGAGCCAAGATTCTGTTCGTTTGTAATAATTTTAATATTATCACACCGCTCAGGAAATTCTTCGATAGTTCTGCGTAGCTTTATTTCACTGTCATCCGAGGAGCAATCATTGATAAAAATATATTCTATATTCCAATAACGTTGCTCCAAAAGACTCCGCACTGACCTTTCTATATAGGCTGAGACATTATAGATAGGGATAATATATGAAACTAATTTCGTATCCATCTTTGTGCTATCACATCCAAAATATAATTTTCCATTCTGTCACAAATAGTTCTACGAATAAACTCTATAATCACACAAACTAAATACACAATAGGTGGAATAAATAGTACACTCCATACGATGCTAATCCCATGTAAATTTTTCAAATCAAAGAAATCTGTAAGAAAAGGCATTCCTACATCATTAAAATGAATAATATAGACGGCTAAACAATACACCGCCAAATAATTTATATACCGATTATGAAAATGTAAGTTCTTAAACGTCAAAAAAAGAAAGATTGCATTTGCTACTACGAAAACTGAATTTATATTTTCAAAACTTGTGAATCCAAAATGAAGAATATAAGAATATAAAAGTTCTAATAACGCCATCAAGAATGTATTACCTATAAAAGCACAAGCCCAAAATAATGACGAACGATTATCAAATCCATACAACTTTATATATCTTCCTATTAAATATAAAATAGTAAAATTTATGATGCCTCCTCCAAAGTCGGGGACAAACTGCCTAAAATTAAATATATAATTAAAAGTTGCCCAACCATAAAAAACAACACAACTTAATAGTACCAGTTGCTTTAACTGTTTCTTTGATAAACTTTCAACTAATTTGTTTAACAATGGTGACACTCCACACAATATAAAATAACAAGAAATGAACCAGAACTCATTTGAAATTATTGGTAAGAAATAAGGTAAACTACCTCGGAGATCATTTTCTCCTAATATCTTATAGATTGCAATTATCCATGAATAGAATAGGACAGAAAACCAAATCTTTAATATTTTACGCCAATTGAAGTTTATGCCAAAATAACCTGAAATTAGTATGAAAGTGCTTACAGCAACAGTACAGAAGCTATAGAGGAGTCTTGAAAGGACATAGTCCTCCCCCCCCCTAATAGTGTGTTATCGTACGTAATTTGCATACCTTTCCCAATAAGATGCCCACCTACAACAAATAACATACATAGTATTCGTAAAAGTTCAAAGGATGAGTTTCTTTGCTTATGACTTTCAATCAAACTTACCATATACTATTTTGGTTAAAAGAGGACTGAGTCGAATAATACGTCCCCATATGACACATACACATGAAATAGAAATAGAGAGAATACATAAAAGAATTATTTCAAAGAAATAATTTGATGTACTAATAAACCAATTACCTAAATAAGGTATATTTATAATTTGTAAGATGAAATAGTGATATATATATATATCAAGAGTGCCTTTTCCTATCCAAGCCAACAGATTTTCAGTTTTTGAGTATTTATCATTACGATATACAAATAAATAAAGTAGAATTATCATAATAGTTAAAGGTACAATTTGCGCAAAATGCACTAACGTTCCATTATCATAAAGGATTAACAATGGAATATATGATATCAAAGCAACTGAAAATAGTAAAGAAGTTTTCTTTAATCGGTTAATACCATTATATCGCCTTACAAGAAAACCAGCATAAAAATATAACCATAAATTAGACATTAACGATAAAGATAGCCAGTCTTCGATACCTACCCCTCTTGATATGAATTTTAAAAATAAAAAGAGAATGATTCCTATTATTAAATCTTTAATAATAGAGAATCTTCTAATAACATTTATTTTTGTCGGTAGAAGTAAGATATAATATATAGCTAATACCCATAAATACCAATATCCTTTTTTAAAACCATTCGCAAAGAAACTCTCAAAAGTATCATTTATACACAAATTGAATAATAAACCAACGACCAAGAAAGGAACTAAAAGTAGTAAAAGTCTTTTAATTAAAAATTTCCCAGTCTTAGGTTCCTTAATTACTAACCCAGAAAGGAACATAAAGAGAGGCATGTGGAAGGAGGTTATGACCGTATCTATCGGGTTTCTGTCTCCTTTCATAGAAAAGGCAAGAATATGACCTACGACTACTAATATAATAGATAGTCCTTTAAGACGATCAATATAAATGTAACGTTGCTCCATAAAATTATTTAGATAGCTTTTCACGGACCAAAACTATAAGATAATTAAGGTCTGAAGATCTAGTAAAGACCGACATCAAGAGATAAAAAAAGATTCCGACGATAGTTCCTACAAGTAATTTTGTGAACATTGTAGGCAGGAATTGTATCGTAAAATAAACAATTCCTCCCATTATTAATGAATAAACAACAGATGGTAACATTTCTCTTAATTGTTTTACTATACCAAACTGCCAAAGTTTCCCCGTGTAATACGAATTAATAATCATACTAAGAAATGCAGAGAAGATACTACCAACGCAGATTGCCAAAACTCCAAACGGAACAGTTACAACTAACAAAACAATTGTAATAACTTGTTTTATAACTTCAAGTCGAAAAAAAAGATCTGAGTGTCCTCGTGCTTTAAGAAGATTCAGATTTAATACATGCACATGCCACCACATTCGAGCAAAACATAACAATTGTAAATAAACGACACATGGGAGCCATTTCTCTGTAACGAGTACGACAACGAGCGGCTTAGCCAAAACTGCTATACCTATCATTATCGGGAAGATAACATAAGCAGCAATACGGAGCATTCTTCTGAATGCATTCATTAATAGTTCATCATTATCTTGATATTTGCTTAAAACAGGATAAGTAACACCATCTATAACCCCTGTTATTGTCCTAACAGGTAAGTTGGCATAACCATCAGCACGCGAATAGAAACCTAAAGCACTGGCAGAGAAAACTTTTCCGATAACTAAGGAATAAATATTTTCGAAGAAAGTTGCTAATATAGAAGATGCGAGAATTTTCGAACCAAAGCCAAATAGTTCTTTGCATGATTGTTTCGAGAAATATAGCTTGGGGATCCAATGTTGGAAATGCCAATACAAAATATACTTTGCTAATAGCATGAGAAATTGTGGAATTATAAGAGACCAAACTCCATACCCAAGAAACGCCATTAGTATTGCAAATAAACCTGATACAATAGTCGTTACAATATTTATAACACTTTTCTTCCTAAACTCTAAAAAAATTGACAACCTAACATCTTGAATAGCTATCAAGGAACTAAAAAAGATAATAAGTGAATAGACTCTAACTATTTTAATCAGAAGTTGCTCCTTATAAAAGTCTGCTACTACCGGTGCACTAAGAAACAACAATAAAGATATAACAAAAGATATAGATAAGTTTAGTACAAATACTGTAGAATAATCTTTTTCAGTTCTATCTTGCTTTTGAATAAGAGCTGTTCCAAAGCCAGCATCTACAAATGTGTATGATAACAATACAAATATACCAACCATTGCTATCAACCCATAATCTGATGGAGAAAGTAAACGTGCAAGAATCACTCCTTGTACAAAACCAAAAACCTGAAGAGACAATTTCTCCATCATTCCCCAAACAACACCAGACAGAGCCTTGCTACGTACATTATCTCCCATAATTATTTGCTTGATTTAAACCGTTGGATAAAAGACCATATAAATAGATATAATTGATTGTCACGTATATAATTATACCATTTTAACCCTAAGATTGTACGAAAAAAGCGCCTCATCTTTTGTTTTGATGATATCCCTAACTGGGACAGATTATAATAAGCAGGCTCTGACGAAGACTGCTCTATAAATTTTAAATGCTCTGCAAAACATTCACAAACAAAATCCCAATCCTTCTTATAATTAACCTCCAAAGGTGAAGGAAGATTAGGTTCCTTACGAACAAGTATCCAATCTAAATAATCACAAATTGTTTCACCATAAGGACACTTTGCATAATTCAAATATTCATAATCTAACATGATTCCTGAAGGCTGATACGAAAGCATATCGATATGAATAGAAAGAACCCCAGCCTTTGCCGCAACACTTGCACTCCCAGCTCCTGATACAAAAACATCCATTTTTCGAAGTGCAGCTATTGGTAATGGGAATAAATACCCTGTAATGAATATCTGAACATTTCTTAACGATTTAAATTTATATTCGAGAGCATCAACCGTTTTTTGTTCGAAAGCTCCTCCAAAAAACACTACAGTAATTTTTTTTTCGCCGTTCTTCTTACAAAAATTAATAAACTCATCTACTATAATTGAGAAAAAAGGCTTTTCTAATCGCCCAATGTAACCAATATTATAATCACTTTTAGGGATTAAGGAATTAATTTTATGCTCATAATCATCCAACACATTTGTACAAGTGCAGCGTAATGCAAAACACTCATTCAAATCTAAAGCCAGATAACCTTTAAATAGATTTTGCATTATGGGCTTAGTAATACATGCTAACTCATGCCTTATATACTTGAATTTATAAAAATCTATAACATTCCCAGTTACACGAGGATTCTGTTCATCTAAAAATATAACGATATGCTTTGCATGAATACGTTCAGCTAAAGCCTCTCCCCAATAATTAGTATAATCTGTTCCTGTCTCTATTATTGTTTCCCCTCTATCTTTTGGAACAAAGGATTCAAGATAATCAACAAGTCTTTCTCGTTGTTTTCTATTATATTCATTGGGGTTGTCAAGAATAAATGGGACATAAGGGCCCAAGAACTTTTCCATCCCTCGAACAAGTACTTTCTCGCCTTTATTTGTCGGAATGACTATAACTCGCCACCCCTGTTGTTCCATATAGCGTACTTTATTAGCATAATAAATAGGGCCACCAGCAACAACATCTGCAAATCCACAAATTATAATGTATGTCTTCATAAAATTCTACACTTTAGTTGTCTTCCTTCTATAAACTAAAATATATAAATTAGATGATTTTATAGAAATAAAGAATACTTTTATATTCGCCAATCTAACAAAAATTCTATTTGATCTACATCAAACACTGGTATATGATGAACCTGTCGTACTTCCTCACGCTCTTTAAAAGCATTATCAATAAATATTGAATCTAAATGATGAATATACTGGGACTTGGATTCATTCAAATGGTTCAAGTGAATTATTTTATAAAACAGCAGCTTAGAAATTGCATAGTGATTAAGAGTTTCTTCCAAATCGTTTTCATGACGAGTTAACAATATCAGTTTTTTCCCTTTGTTGTAACACTGATACATAAATCTTATAGCATTCAAATTTACCTCACCTCTCAATGTTATAGTATCGTCGAAATCAATATAAACATAATTATAATCAATATCTAACTTATATCGACCAATCAAAGCACGATCCATAACCAGATGATAATCATTATCGTAAATATCTACATCATAACCCATTGCTATATATACAGAGAGTAAAGGTAAATTTATTCCTTTAGCTCTCGTTTGGCACATAGTCCCAGCACAACGAGTCGAAACCTCTAACAGTTTAAAAGCTCCATCTTTATTTTTTTTTATTTGAAAATACCAAAGCCCTCGAAAATTAAGTTTAGAATTTAAAGTATCAGCTATATGTTGAATATCAGTAGTAAGTGCCATATTTGAACCACGAACAGACATTCCTGCTAAAATTCGTTCTCTTGACCTTGGCGATACATAACGTAATATTCCATGTCGGTCTGTAAGACAATCAACAGTACACTCCTCTCCTGGTAAATATTCTGTCACAATATTATTGGAGAAATCTATTTTTACAACATCATGAGAGTCTGTTATCATCCGAGCACCAACAGCACCTTGCCCTTCCCTTGGCTTTACAAATGAAGGAAACGAGATATCTTCAGCATTATAATATCTTTTTGGTAATATGTCAGTTTCTTTGAATCTTTCAAAAGTTAATGCCTTATCTCTACATATATCTGCAGTCTCCCTATCTCCTGAAATAATCTTCGCTTTTATCTTTTCTTCATTTTCTATAAGATATTTGACAATCGTATCATGAGTTGGGAAAATGACATCAATCTCGTTAACTCTTAATATCTCATTAAATTCTTGTAGAAATTTTTTATCTGAAATAAAAGGAATATTCTTAATATAGTTCTTGAATAAAAATTCTCCGTGCCTCGCAACAGATGTACCCCCTATTAAATGTATATTCACACAAGTAGATAACGCATCATGTAGTTCATACGCATTTTGCCCTTCTGCAGGAAAAACAAGTACATTAATTTTCTTTGTCATACTCAACGACCAATAATTTCTAAAATTTTATTCAGTTCATCTTTTCCATACCTTTGATCAATAGGTATTGGTATAAGATTTACAGCAAATTGAGACTCCACAGACTCCAAATTAGATATATTCTTAACGTTAGGCCAATAAGAAGCAACATAAACCTTATTCTCTATTAACTTTTTTCGTAAATTTATGTCATCCGAAAGGAAAGGATACACCATTGGTACGCTTTCTCTCTCTAAGTCAACACTTAGCGTATTATTCGATCCGAGATTATCATATAAATAAGTATAGTTACTAATACGCCTATCAGCAACACCTTTATAACAAATAGAAGACATTATCGTTTGAGTAATCTTAGACATCTTTTTAATTTCATCATAATCTAAGGAATCTTCACTCTTATGATAGTCAGAAAAAGCTTCTTCTGCAGATTTATCCAATCTATCTAACAAGAATAACATTCTTGAAGACGAATAATCTTGTAGAATTTCAAAATCAGCCTCTTTATCAGTATAAAGATAGGCTCCGTCGGCAACGCCAAAGAACTTTCTACAGGTATAAAAGGTATCAATTTCTGGAAGCGGTCGACTGAAAAAGGCTTGTGTGTTATCTATTATAATGTTAGGAGCATACTTATCAGTAACTATTTTTACATATTCATCCATCAAACCAAAATAGTTACAATACAAAATAACTTCATCTCTTTTAGGATGCAGAGTTTCCGAAATATGAAAGTATTTATCTATGTGATAAAACTTATAATCTAACCCCAATTTATTAATTGGCTGTAAGACAGCATCACACATATAATAAGGTAAATATACCTTTGTGTACTTCTTTACTCTTAAAACATATTCTAAACAATAACGTCCAGAGTTCAATCTTATAGCATCACGATGATATTCTCCGTTATTATTATATGGTAACTCTAAAGAGAAATATCCACCAATAGCTTTTTCTTTCATAATACGATAACTTTGAGCCATTCTTCCTGATTAGACAAACAACTGGTCATTTCATCATTGGAATTAAATCTTAAAACCAATGTACCTATTGTTGTATTAGCTCCTGTAAATCCTTGTACCTTATCGCTTGCTTTTACCCAGATATCTTTTTCTATAAGGAAACGCTCTTCTACCGTTTTGTCTATCTCAATACTCTGAAAGATGCCATCACATTCAGAATGTAAGATTATTTCTGCCCAATATCCATCATAAATTGGTTGATGAATCGCGTCTATAGGGTCTCCAACGGCTGCACGAACACAGTTATCTATGAGGTCTTGCCCTGAAACATATTTCATCATCTCTGAAAGTCTGTTTCCACCACCTCGCGGAGCAAGTTCCATTATATATGGTTTTCCATTCTTGCATAGACGTGTCTCAATGTTATAAACTCCTGTTTTAACATTAAGCAGTGTCATCAAGCGTTGTAATTCACTCCTTAGTTCTTCTTGTGCCCATTGTGGAATCGTTGATGGCCAAGTATATGCAGCTGGGGTATAAGGATTAAGAGCATTAGCATCAAATAATTGATCATCAAAAGAACAGAATACTAACTTACCATCTATGCTAAAACCATCGCAGTCAGAAGAATTACCTTCTTTCTCTAAGAAATCTTCAATAATAAAATGTCCATTATGACTTTCACTCAAAGCATAATCAATGGCAGAAGGGAGTGCTGATATTTCATCAACTCGCATAACTCCTTTACTTCCTGCAGAATCAACAGGTTTAACAATTACAGGCCAGTTATAATATTTTGTATCTGCAAGAGCTTCTTCTTTTGAGGAATAACCTTTTGCATTGGGTACATTGAAATCATTATCTTTCAAGAACTGACGAAAGCGTGATTTATCTTGTAAGATACAAGCAGATTCATAAGAACATTGGAAACTAAGTCCCATCTGTTCTGCTACGTACGCTGCTGTTACGACACCAGGATCTACGCCAAAAGATAATATTCCATCTATGTTAAGTTCCTTTGCTAAAAGCAACACAGCCTCTTTGTCAAGAATGCTGACATTATGAAACTCGTCAGAATACTGATGAGCTATGTTATCAGGAACATAATCTACCGTAATAACATAGTAGCCATGACGATGTGCAGCTTCAATTACAGGTAGGAGATAACGAATACCTCCAAGGAGCATGAGTTTTTTTTGTTTTTTCATTATGCTTTCTTAGGTAAAAGATGTAAAGTGTTATCTATATATCGTCTTGGTGAATCTGACACTGTTTCTCGTATACTCATTATTGCTTTTCTATTATTTTCCAAATCAGCTCCGTATGTGTTTAGGATAAAATGATTAGAATTTCCTCCTCTTAGAGGTGTGTTAACATCAAGAATTAAATGCTTTATATCATTCTTTTTACATATACTTTCTAAAGAGTGATGTATAATAATATTATAGCTTAACAAACTTTCTTCAAGCAAATATGCATCTATTAGTGGTTGACCAAAATATAATAGTTTCGCAATATCTGCAGTAAATTCACCTTTCGCAATTGCTCCCTTTATAGGGATCCCGAGTGATATTGATTTAATTATCACTTTATTTAAAGTTTTACATAGCTGTTTAAAGGTGGTAAGCTCATCATCTAAAGTGTAAAAGATAAGACTATCGGAAAACATAGTATAAAAAATATTTTCATTCTTATCAATTATGCTTGATATGAAAGATGATAAATTTGTCAAAGAACTGAGGATTTCATCATGAGGATTTCGAGCGACTCTATCCTTAAAACCCATTATATCCAAAAAAGCTACAAACCGAACTGTTGTATTGACACCTTTTCTTAATTGAATTTCTGGAGACTTATATGGTCCTTCTTTACCCATAACGCTTATTCTGTTGTGTATTGTGAAACTATGTAACAGTAAACCCATTCTGTATCAGTATCGCCCCCTCCTTGTCCACCTCTCATTCCTAAATCCAAAAAATATTTTTCCACATTACGGGCGATTAAACTATTATCAGCATGTGCATAGATGAACCAATGCCCCTCTTTTGGAACTTTATGCTCAGTAAACAGCCTCCTTTCTATATCATCAGTTATTCCAATATAGAAGTCATTGTAAAATTGTTTACCGCTTTTCTTTAGATGCTCGTTAAAAGCTTTTATAATATCATTGTAACTCATAAGAACATTTTTATCTTAATATCGTATTCTTAATTTTATCAATTTCCGCCTCACTCAGTGCATGATGCATAGGCAAACATATTACAGTGTCTGCCATCCTATGTGCATTTGGCAGATTCTCTGGGCGAGAACTCTCTAAACCACGATAAGTTGAGAACTCACTAATAAGTGGATAGAAATAACGACGTCCCCAGACACCTTGGTCTTTCATCTTCATGTATAGCTCATCACGTGTCATACCATACTTCTCTGCATCAACAAAGATTGGGAAGTAACTATAATTATGGCGGACACCTGGCATGTCATCCCAGAAAGAAATACCTTCTACATCACGTAATGCATTACGATAAGCGATTGCAACTTTCTGACGTGCTGCAATAGCATCATCAACCTGCTTCAGGTTTAATAAACCGTAAGCTGAACGAATCTCATCCATCTTACTATTGATACCAGGGCCAACCACCTCAATTTCATTAGCAAAACCAAAGTTTTTCAAATAATCTATACGCTGCTTGGTCTTTTCATCATGCATCACCATTGCACCACCTTCTATTGTATTAAACACCTTTGTGGCATGAAAGCTCAATGTACTCATATCACCTGCATTCAACAGACTTTCCCCATTCACTTCAACACCAAAGGCGTGTGCTGCGTCATATATCACTTTCAAGCCATATTTATCTGCTATAGTTTGAATAGCTTCTGTATCACATGGTTTACCATACACATGAACAGGGAGGATAGCTGTTGTACGTGGTGTTATTGCTGCCTCTATCTTTTTAGGATCCATATTACCAGTAGCAGGATCTATATCCACGAATACTGGTTTAATTCCATTCCACCACAATGCATGAGTCGTTGCTACAAAGCTATAAGGCGTCGTTATAACTTCGCCTGTAATACGCAATGCCTGGAGAGCAGTTAGCAATGGTAAAGTTCCATTCGTGAACAAGCTAACGTATGGGACTTTCAAGTATTCAGCTAAAGCAGCTTCTAATTTCTGATGAAACTGTCCATTATTTGTTATCCACTTACTTTCCCAGATTTCTTTAAGGGATTCTGTAAACTCATCAAGATTTGGTAACAATGGTGATGTTACAGTTATAATATCTTTATTCATACTTCTGCAATCTATTATGACAGGTGATATATAATTTACTGGTTTGAATATACTTAACGACTAAATCAAGATATAATCGTTCTAAGAAACGTTGTCGACAAAAGTCAATAATCGTACATGCTATAAAAACAATAATAGGAACACATAAAGCATGTATATATATCATACTACTATGAAAAATTCCCACATTATCACAGGTATCTTTCCATAACCATTGCCTCATAGCATCAGAGTTAGCATGAATTAGTAATACACCAAAAGTACATGAAGCTATCGTATTAATCCATTTACTCTGTCGAATATGAACATTCTTAATGAACATAAAAGTAGAAATGCTAACAAGAAATGCCAACAATTTATTAGAATCGCTAACAAAAAACATCAACAAGCCCCAATTCAAAGCCACCCCCGAATAAACACCCCTAAAAAGCATTACAAGCACGCTTAAAACGGAGATTGTAATTAAGACAAGAGATGCCCCCCCAGAACATTTTATCCTCACTACGCCAAATTCCATAAAGTCTAATATATGAAGCAACAACATATAATACGCCAAACCAAGTAACATAATTAAACGTTACACTTATCCATGGAACTGTACCTAATATGGTATATATCCCTAAGCAGAGAATGACAAGTAGAAGATGCTGACTTTTTGAGAGGTTTTTTAATAAAATATTAAGAAATGGAATAAACAAATAGAAAAGGAGGAAACAACTGGTAAAACCAGTATTCACACTTGGTATTGGATTGACAATCTGAATTAAACTACTAACTGACAAGGATATATATCCTGTATATAAAAATATACAGCCGAACAATATATTGTATAATTCAATTTGCAATAAAAGTTTAACAAACTTACGAAGTGATATGCTTGATTTACACATGAAATAGCCAGTTATCAATACAAAGCAATTAATTCCTGTCTTTCCCCACATCCCGAACAAATATAAAAAGACACTCTCTGGTGCTAAAGGGGTTTTAAACATCTCATCCAATAAACCAGAATTTACGACATAGTGATGTATTACAATCAATAACATCACAATGATACGATATAATTCTATATTAGAATTTCTTTCCTTCTTTTCTATCATACGATATGAATTGTATAATTATAAAGCAATATTAAAGATTTAATATTATATCCTTAAAGGTATTATCGAAGCTCTCGGACATGTTGTCCGAAGCCTCCGGACAACATGTCCGAAGTAGCCGGAACGATTGTCCGGCGATGCTGGAAAGACTGTCCGAAGCTGTCGGACAAAAATATAAGAGCATTTTTATCATGCTTAAATGAATAGAACATTAAATTAAGACAGAGTGAATACCTACTCATAAAAGACTATTGACTTGAACGTCCGTTCGTATTTAGGTTCGTTATAGCCATACTCCATAAATAATGCTTTCACATCGTCCGCCATTGACTGCGTATAAAGGTAACCCCTTTCAGCATTGCCATAACGATAGAAATTACTTCGTCCTCGAAAATACGAATAGATTTCTTTGCGGAGACTTGGTAAATCCTTACGGCGCACCTCATCGAAGAAATGAGTAAAACCCGCATAACAAGTGACGAGCTTCTTCGCCTGATACATCCTGCAACAACCATTCAAAAGATTCTCTGGCAAGAGCGCAGATGGGTAAATAGCATCACCCCATGTATTGGAAGCTGGTTGTAGTTTGAAATATAAATGATGTAGGCAGTTTTCTTTTACAGAACAAGATTCCAAAAAGCAAGCTTCATAACTCTTAGGGAAAGTTTCTAAGCTCAGCGATTCGTTTATTTCCATTGGTTTATCACAATATTAAGATACTCTTAGATTAGATGAGGAAAAGAGAACACAACAAAGAAAAGAACACGCAGAGTAAGCAATTGAGGTTAAGAGAAGAAAACGTCATCTCCTCCCTACAAACAATGAATAGCTTGCAGGCTGACAACTATCACGGTTCCTCCACATAAGAACGAATGTGCAAAAAACAAATAGACGTGGTACAGTAACTTTCGTTAGTTAAACAACAAAAACTGTGCTGGTCAATTCAGTAGATGCTTCGTTCGCAGAATCTTTCTGTTAATAGTTCTAATTTCCTTTATTATGGGTACAAATTTAAATAAAAAAAATGAGAAAAGAAAGAATATTCATAGAATATTTGTAGGCACACGATATAAAAACAAGAAGAAGCCTCTCCCCCTTGCCCCTCCCCCAAAGGGAGGGGAGTAATCACCGAGATACCCCGCACATGATGACAAAGCTAAGACAGAATGACATAGAGACATACCTAATGCTTCAGCCACCTATCCTGTATTGAATATGTCATAACAAATGTCTTTATGTCATTATGGCTTAACATTAAATGACATAACAAAAACAGAATGACATAGAAACATACTTAATGCTCTAACCACATATCCTGTATTGAATATGTCATAAAATATGTCTTTATGTCATTATGGCTTAACATTAAATGACATAGCAAAGACAGAATGACATAGAGACATAATTAATGCTCCAGCCACTTATCCTGTGTTGAATATGTCATTAAAGAATATGTCTTTATGTCATTATGGCTTAACACTATCTATACCTTTATGTCATTCTGTTTTGCATTCTGTATCTTTATATGTATGAAAAAGCCACAATATATCAATGGTTTGAAGAAAAATCACTATCTTTGCATCAGAATCAGTTATCCTAAAAAATGAAAAAGATTATATTGATTGCTGCCATCCTTTTAGGGGCATTAACAAACGGACAGGCTCAGGTAATAAACAAGAACGCCGCAAAGCGTATTGGCGAGGCTGTGAAAGAGGGCTACCAAGACGTTAAGGGGGCTATTGTGCAAGACACTAAACCATCTGGTGAGCACACTGTATGGGACCTCTATGCTGCTCCTAAGGTTGGGTTAAACATATCCAACCTATTAGGTGTTGAGAATAACATAAAACCAGGAGTCGTTGCTGGAGCCTATATTGAGGTATTCTTGGCAAAAAACATTGCTTTAGACGTTGAAATGCAGTATAGCCAACAAGGTGCTTCGGGTATCTATCGTAATATCAACACCACAGATGACTATGGAAACCCTATTATACAAAAATATGGTCCATACAATGTCAATTTACATTATATCAACACTAATTATATAGTACGTTGGTATCCTTGGGCAGATTTACCATGGAGCTTCACTACAGGAATACATACTGGATATGTTATTAGTGCACATGCTAAAGAGAAAAATGGTGAAGATATCAACCTCAAGAATCATATCCATAGTGGTGATGTCGCACTTCCTCTTGGTGTTAGTTACGAATGGAAGCAATGGCAGATAGAGGCGCGTTACAACCTATACTTCAGAAAGTTAGCAAGAGACACTGAAGCAAAGGATTTATTAAAGAACGCTCGAAACAGTATGTTCGAAGTAACACTTGGCTACAGAATACAGGTGCTTTAATACCGCCTGAATCAAGTGAGAAAAACCCTCTTAATACCATTCATCATACTCTCTGCAGTTGCCTCTGCAGAAGAGAGTGACTCTCTTACTATACCCCAGGCAGGTGTAGAGATACGTTATATCCCTGCCCAAACTTTATGTTTGGACAAGGAACCACGTATTTGGACTAAGACGAAAGAAACACATGCCATAGCTGCACAACTAAATATCACGCCTACAGAGAACGAGTTTGCACGCGATTATAATTATCCAACATTCTCTGTTGGTCTGCGTTATAACCTCAACCATGGGACAACAATGCATAAAGATTACCCATGGGGAGAAGCACAGCCAGTAGACTACACCAGTAAATTAGGCAATTTTCTGACGCTCTATGGTACTTTTAACCGTCCCCTTTATCGTAGTAAACACTGGCAATGGGGTTATTACTTAGGCATTGGCGTAGGCTATACTTCGCTAAAATATAACCAAAAGAACAATATTGACAACGAATATATTGGCTCGCACCTTAATATATTCTTTACAGCTGGACTATTCGGACAATATAAGGTGGCAAAAGAGTGGAGTGTAAAGGCAGGATTAGACTTTGCACATCATAGCAATGGAGCTATGGCACGACCCAACAAAGGGGCAAACTATTTAGGTCCATTCCTTGCTGTCGTATATGAACCAGAAGCACATACAACGAAGGTGGCAAAGGAAGATACTCATCCTAATGAGCCTTTCCAGAAGTATTGGTTTACAGAATTTACACTTGGAGTAGGTGGTAAAACCTTAATAGAGGATTGGCAACAGACACAATTTGAGACTCCGCAAGGGCATCCTGACTATCGTAAGGAGCAGTTCGCTTTCTACGGAGCCTATTCTTTCCATACTCACCTACTCTATCGTTATGCACGTCGCTGGGCATCTGGCATAGGCTTTGGTCTTTTCTATGGAGATTATGCGAACTGGCTTGCACGCTATGATGAAGAAAATGGATATACTGAGGAGAAGCATAGTCCGTGGTCACTTAGCATTGAAGCTCGGCACGAAGTTTTCTATGGTAACATGTCTGTTCGTGTCAGTTTAGGCTATTATCTCTACCGACACATGGGCTATAAAGCACGTAATGGATTGGAAAGACCTTATCATGAACAAGTTGGTGTGTTTTATACTTTCCCAAAGCTAAAGAATCTTACTTTAGGCTTTAGCGTCAATGCACATTCCACTAAAGCTGATTTTACTGAGCTTCAAATAACAATGCCGGTAAAGCTATAGAGCAAGACCGAATGACGATAGTTTAGACAGAATGACAATAGTTTAGACAGAATGACATAAAGACATATTTCATTAGTGACACATTTTGTTGTTTGGTTTAAAAATGTGGAGTATATATCAGACAGAAATACATAAGCTCTCTTAATTCACAGCCCACAAATCCCATATAAAATATGTCATTAAGGAAATATGTCTTTATGTCATTCTGTCTTCAACTAAAACACGCCATTAAGGAAACATGTCTTTATGTCATTCTGTCTAAACTATCGTCATTCTGTCTGGAAGAGGTACTTCTCTATATCCTTAAAGCCATTTAAGAATGAGCGAACATCCATTCGCTTCTTACCAGTCAACTGAATATCAAGAAGTTCCAAGAGATTGTCAGACGTATTAACATATAGACGAGACTTTTCTACAACGAGCGTACCAGGGGTACCTACAGGTACACGATCTGACTTAGCTGTCTTATAAACCTTCATAATCAAAGGCTTTACTCCATTATCTTCAATAGAACGGAGTGTACTCCAAGTGCCAGGATAAGGACTGAGTCCACGCACAAAATCATAAACTCTCTTAGCAGACTGGTTCCAATTGATTTCGCATGTCTCTTTGAATATCTTCGGTGCATGATGTAATTCAGCATCTTCACACACCTGAGGAGCACTTATGCCATCAAGAACTGCAGAGAAATCAACGTTATCAAGACTATCTTCAGGCAATTTAAATGCAATGAGATCAATTGTTTCCATAGCAATCTTTGCACCCAAATACATCAAGCCATCATAGACATACTCAACATCAGCTGTATCAGGAATAGCAAATGGTTTTTGAAGGATAATGCGACCAGTATCTATGTCTTTATCAAGGAAGAAGGTCGTTACACCAGTCTCGGTCTCACCATTAATAACCGCCCAGTTGATAGGAGCAGCACCACGGTACTGCGGAAGCAAGGCTGCATGTACATTAAACGTACCCAGGCGAGGCATACTCCACACCATCTCCGGCAACATTCGAAAGGCTACAACCACCTGCATATCAGCTTTATAAGAACGCAATTCTTCTATAAAATCAGCATCCTTCATCTTTACAGGCTGCAAAACAGGCAAGTTATGTTCAAGTGCATAGAGTTTCACCGGTGATGGCTGCAGCTGTTCTTGATGACGTCCAACAGGTTTATCAGGCTGTGTGACTACAGCTACAACATTATATCCATTCTCAACTAATGCTTTCAACGACTCCACAGCAAACTCTGGAGTACCCATGAAAACAATACGTATATTTTCTTTTTTCATTATCTTTGGGAATTTAACAAGAGATGAGATAATAAGTAAGAGACGGCAGATACCTATTTATTCTGTACTAAAATCTGCTACAAACTGACGATACATACTATAAAGGCGAACTCGAGAGATATAGCCAACCAATTCACCTTCAATATTAACAACAGGTAAATACTGTGCACCCGTACGTTCAAAAGTCTTCATCACATCTTCCATTGGGTCGTTGACACCGAGCATTGCTGCTGGTGGCGACATCAATTGATTGACATGGAAACGGTGATAAAGTTCTGTACGGAAAATAATATGTCGTAGATTGTTAATATCAATCTCACCTAATAACTTACGAGACTCATCGAGCACAGGAATATAATCATTGCGGCTTGAACTGATAGCATGAATAAGTTTTCCCATCTCCATATCTGGTTCGACAGATGTAAAGTCATGATCGATAATCTTATCCATACTCATCAAAGTGAGGATAGACTTATCTGTATGGTGTGTGAGAAGTTTACCTTGCTTTGCCAAACGTACAGCATATATACTATGATGTTCAAAGATATTTATCGTAAGATAAGAACTGATAGTCACGATAATCAATGGGATGAAGAGTTGATAACCGCCTGTTAGCTCGGCAATCAGGAAGATACCCGTCAAAGGTGCATGCATCACAGCCGACATCACAGCTGCCATACCATAGAGCGTAAAGTTCTTCTCCGGAATATAAACACCAAGTTGCTGCATATTCCAAAAACGAGCAAAGAAGAAACCACCAAAACCACCGATGAACAAAGAAGGCGCAAAGGTTCCACCACAACCGCCTGCACCATTTGTTGCACTGGTTGCAAAGACCTTCGTCATTACAACTAAGCCCACATAAAGCAGTAAGAAATTTGACTTTTCAGCAAACATAGAACCACTCATGATTTGCATCCAGTCAGCCTCTGTCTTTCCTTCTATAAACAATCTCAAACTATCATAGCCTTCACCATAGAGAGAGGGAAAGAGGAAAATAAGTGGAGAAAGCACTAAGCCACCCACAAGTAGTTTCAGATAAGGCTTAGAAGAAAGTTTCCCATAACCATTCTCACACCATGACATTAAGCGCATGAAGTAGAGTGATACAAAACCGCAAGCGATACCTAACAAGATTGTCGGTGGAACGCGATCAAGTCCCCAAATGTTATCCATTTGGAAATGAAACATTGACGAACCACCTGTGAAGAAATAAGAGAAACACGTTGCCGTCACTGATGCAATCAATATCGGCAAAAGAGAGGCCATGGTCAAATCGACCATCAACACTTCCAATGTAAATACCAATCCTGCTATTGGAGCCTTGAAAATACCAGATACAGCCGCCGTTGCACCACAACCCACAAGAAGCATGAGTGTGCGATTATCTAAATTAAAGATACGTCCGAGGTTACTACCAATAGCTGAACCTGTCAATACAATAGGTGCCTCTGCTCCTACCGAACCACCAAAACCAATCGTAATGGCAGAAGCAACGATAGACGACCAAGTATTATGAGCTTTCAAACGAGATTGTTTCGTAGAAATAGCATAGAGGACACGCGTAATACCATGCGAAATATTATCACGTACAACATACTTAACAAATAAACTTGTCAGCCAAATACCTACAATTGGATAGATGAGATAGAGCCAGTTAATCGTTGCGACATCGAAACCAGAGGTTACTAATTCCTCTATCAATTTGATAATAAAGTGAAGAATATATGCTGCCAATGAAGCAAGAAGACCAATAGCAAACGCTAATACTAAGACTAACTCGCGATTGGAAACATGATTCTTTCTCCAATTATCAAGTCGAGAAATAATCCCCTGACTACCTGATATTTTCATCTATCTATTCAATTATTTCCTTATAACTTTCACTTCGCCATCAGCAGCCAATTTGATAATACTGGATGGAGTATGTGGTTTGTGTTCCTGACGTCTTGACTCACAAACATAGTCAACACCATCAAGAATCTCCTGTGAGATATCACGATAATTCTGCGCAGCAGGTTCACCACTAACATTTGCCGAAGTACTTACAATAGCCTTCTGGAATCGATAGCATAACTCATGTGAGAAGGGCTCCTTTGTAATGCGAATACCTATAGAGCCATCTTCTGCTATCAGATTTGGAGCAAGATTAACAGCACCATCAAGAATCAATGTTGTTGGTTTCTCAACAGCTTCTATCAACTGCCAAGCAACATCAGGAACATTGCGTACATAACGCTGAAGTCGGTTATCAGAATCAACTAAGCAAATAAGAGCCTTCGAATCGTCTCTACGTTTCAAGGCATATACCTTTGCTACAGCTTCCGCATTGGTAGCATCGCAACCTATACCCCACACAGTATCAGTTGGGTAAAGAATGATACCACCCTTTCTCATCACTTCAATCGCTTTCTTGATGTCGTCTTCCGGTTTCATCTTCTGTTATTGTTTTTTCTTTCTAAGTATTATAAGTATTCGCAAAGTTAGATTAAAAAAACGAGAACACAAAACAAAAACTACAAAAAGAAAGTCTACAAAGAGTTTTAAAGCCTGATATAACTTTCAAACGAAGAATCTTCCATATGATTACTTTTGACTGAACAATTCTATACTAACTACAAATTGCCTCCTTCTAATCAATATTTAGCAAGACATTCTATACTCAACACCATTGGTGCGAAGCATCAGCACAATATGTGCGGGGCATCAACACGAGATGTGCGGAATAGCAACACATAGAAAGAATACGGGTAGAAAAATTCCTTTTTAACACTATCAATATAGCAAGACACACATAGGTAATTTATTGAAAATCGCCTTCTATCAACTTAGACATAGCCTGCAGACACCATTACAAAAAGAAAATCGCATAAAGTTAGCAATATAGAAAAAGCATAATAGGGACAAACAACCTCGTAAGTCAGTTCTTTTAATTATAAAAAGAATGACTGACAAGGGTGTTTGTCCCTACTTTGAATATATAAGTTTTAGACTCTTTCAAGTAAACAAGCAGACAAACTGCACATATAACTCAAAAGAACTCTGGACTTTATTATCATTAATTACAATTCCCAACCAATAGCTGAAGCACCGAGAACGGCTGCTGCAGCATCGTCAAGCGAACTTACCAAGAACTTTGGTTTGTCCTTGAAGATTTCCAAAGCATGCTCCTTATAAGAACGCATGATAGGTTCCATCAATAAGTCACCAGCCTTAGTTAGACCGCCAAAGAAGATGAAAGCCTCTGGAGAAGAGAAGGTTGCGAAGTCAGCACAAGCCTCACCTAACATATTACCAGTGAACTCGTAAACACGCTTAGCAAGTGCATCGCCACGACCAGCAGCAATAGAAACATCCAAAGAAGTGATATCTTCTGGCTTCATCTCACGCAACAAAGAGTCTTCCTTGCTATTCTTCAAGAACTCACGAGCGGTACGAGCAACACCTGTTGCAGAGCAGTAAGTCTCCAAACAACCTGTACGACCACAACCACAAGTGCGACCCTTCTCTCCACGAACCATGATCATATGACCCAACTCACCAGCAAAGCCATCAGAGCCATAGACCATCTGACCGTTAATAACAATACCTGAGCCAACTCCTGTACCAAGAGTAATCATGATGAAATCCTTCAAGCCGCGTGCTACACCATACTGCATCTCACCGATAGCAGCAGCATTCGCATCGTTGGTAAGACCAACAGGAATACCCAACTTCTTTGAGAACATTTCGCCCAATGGCACAACACCATCGTGTCCCCATGAGAGGTTTGGTGCGAACTCAATCGTGCCACGATAGAAGTTACCATTAGGTGCACCAATACCCATAGCACGGAACTGACCTATTCCACCATATTTTGCGACAAGAGGTTTTATTGCCTCTACACCTGCCTCTACAAAATCGTCGACTGTCTTATAAGCCTGTGTCTTAATAGAATTGGTGGCAAGTACCTGACCACGCTGATCTACGACACCGAATACTGCGTTTGTTCCTCCTAAATCCAAGCCAATTACAAATGGCTTTTCCAATCCAGTTACAACTGGTTTCTGCTCTGTTACGTCCATGACATAATAAGTTTTTAGTTTGAATATACTATGGGCAAAGTTATGAAAAAAAGAGGAATGCCACAAAGTTTTGTTAGGTAAATTTGCTTATCTCGTATTATTTTTGCAATTTTGCACCCAAAATAACAAGCATGCAATTTCCTATTCAATTAGATATACTGGATTTCATCTTCAAGGGACTGCTTATTGGAATTATAGCATCGGCTCCCATGGGTCCAGTTGGAATATTATGTATACAACGAACTTTGAACAAGGGGCGTTGGTATGGTTTTATAACAGGTATTGGAGCCGCTATCAGCGACACAATTTATGCACTTATCGTAGGGTTAGGTATGAGTTTTATTATGGGACCTTTAGAAAACCCTACCTATAAGTTGATAGTACAGATTACAGGAAGTGTATTATTATTACTCTTTGGAGTCTATTGCTTCAAGTCAGATCCGATGAAGAAAGCTCATCAGAGTGGTAAGGAGAAGGGGTCTCTCTTCCATAATGGCGTTACAGCCTTCTTGGTAACCCTCTCTAATCCAATGATTATCTTCCTCTTTATTGCAAGTTATGCACAATTCGCTTTCGTACAGCCCAATCGCCCATTAGAGATGATTATAGGTTTTGCCTGTATCCCTACTGGTGCGTTACTTTGGTGGTATGGCTTATCATGGTTGATAGATAAGATTAGAGGAAAGTTTGATGTCAATGGTATTCTTATTATAAATAAGGTTATAGGTTCTGTTGTCATTCTGTTTTCTATCATTATGCTTGTGGGTACAGTATTTAATCTTTATCATCTGCCAACTATTGACAGATTAATGGAATAAGGATAATTTATGTTTGTAGCTAAGGAATTAAGAAAGAAGAGTATAGCTGAATATCTGCTTTATATGTGGCAGATAGAAGATACTATCCGTGCATACGATTGTTCATTGACACGGATTCGTAAAGAATATATTGACCAGTTTCAATACACCGAAGAACAAAAGGAGGAAGAGGAAGACTGGTTTGGCGACCTTGTACGCATGATGAATCAAGAAGGTTGTCGAGAAGGTGGACACCTACAGATTAATAAGGTGCTCATGCAGGACCTTACAGAGTTGCACGCACAGTTGCTGCAATCATCAAAGTTTCCGTTCTATTCTGCTGAATATTATCGTGTCTTACCATTCATTGTTGAGCTAAGAGGTAAGACAAAGCGTACGGCAGACAAGATGGCACGTACAAATGATGAACGCTTAAAGAGTGTTGCTGCACAGTTAGGAAAGAGTGAGATCGAAACTTGTTTCGACCTTCTTTATGGAGTGATGATGCTTCGTTTACAGAAGAAAGAGATTACCCCCGAGACAACTCGTGCGCTTAACGAGATAACAACCTTCATTGGTATGTTGTCAGACTACTACATAAAGGATAAGACTGAAGGCTTAAACTTCGGCGAAGAATAAAGGAGATAGCTTATGAATATTTTAGTTACTGGAGCTAACGGACAGCTTGGCAATGAGATACAGCTTGTATCTAAACAGAGTAAAGACCACTATATCTTCACGGACGTATGTGAGGGATATACGAAGTTAGACATTACTAATCTCGAAGACATCCGCAAGATGGTACAAGACAATAAGATTGAATGTATCATCAACTGCGCTGCGTGGACCAATGTGGACAAAGCAGAGACAGCGGGTGAGATTGTTGAATTACTCAATGCGACTGCACCAGAGAACCTTGCAAAGGCTATGAAAGAGGTTGGTGGCTTGCTTGTTCATGTCAGCACAGACTATGTCTTCGGTGGCGACCCATATAATACTCCTTGCAAAGAGGATATGAAGGGTACTCCTACTGGCGTTTATGGTTTAACAAAACTACATGGTGAGGAGAAGATTCAAGCTACTGGTGTAAACCATATTATTCTTCGTACAGCATGGCTTTACAGCGAGTTTGGTCATAACTTCGTTAAGACAATGATAAATCTCACAGCAACCAAGCCACAGCTGAAGGTTGTATTCGACCAGTGCGGAACACCAACCTATGCTGGCGACTTAGCAGATGCCATCTTCGATATCGTTGAGAACCGCAAATATGAAGGGAATAGTGGCATCTACCACTTCTCTAATGAGGGTGTATGTAGCTGGTATGACTTCACTATAAAGATTGCAGAACTTGCTGGAAACACAGCATGTGACATCCAACCTTGCCACAGCGACGAGTTCCCTTCACCTGTTACACGTCCTGCCTACTCTGTCCTTGATAAGACAAAGATTAAGGAAACCTTTGGCATAAAGATTCCATATTGGGTTGATTCACTGAAGAAGTGCATGAAAGGCTTACAGGAATAAGACAAATAATAGGAGTTAAAAAGAAAGATTGTTAGACTTAGTTCAGCTATAAATTGATTTAAAGAATTATAAGCTAATTAGTTAGCTCCACTTCAACAACAGCTGACAAGGTTTTTACTCCCAAAGAATATAAAACAAATGAATGAAATAGAACGCAGGCGAACGTTCGCCATAATCTCTCACCCAGATGCTGGTAAGACTACTTTGACCGAGAAATTCCTTCTCTTCGGTGGTCAGATTCAGGTTGCTGGTGCGGTGAAGAGCAACAAGATACGTAAGACAGCTACATCCGATTGGATGGATATTGAGAAACAGCGTGGTATCTCTGTTTCAACTTCTGTAATGGAGTTTGACTATAAAGATTATAAGGTAAATATCCTTGATACTCCTGGTCACCAAGACTTTGCAGAAGATACTTATCGTACACTGACGGCTGTTGACTCTGCTATCATCGTTGTTGACTCTGCCAAGGGTGTGGAAGCTCAGACGCGTAAGTTGATGGAGGTGTGTCGTATGCGCAACACACCAGTTATCATCTTTATCAATAAGATGGACCGTGAAGGTCGTGATCCATTCGAGGTTTTAGACGAGTTGGAAGAAGAGCTCAAGATTAGTGTACGTCCACTCTCATGGCCTATCGGTCAGGGACAGCGCTTTAGGGGTGTATATAACATCTACGAACAGCAGTTGAACCTCTTTACACCTAACAAGCAGCGTGTGACAGAGAAAATTGAAGTAGATATCAACTCAAATGATTTGGACGAGCAAGTAGGTACTGACTTTGCTGAACAGCTACGCAACGACCTTGAGTTAGTCAATGGTGTTTACCCGGACTTTGATGTTGAAGCTTATCGCCGTGCAGAGGTTGCACCAGTGTTCTTCGGATCTGCATTGAATAACTTTGGTGTGCAAGAGTTGCTCGATTGTTTCGTTGAAATAGCACCAAGTCCACGTCCAACTAAGGCAGAAGAGCGTATAGTTGAGCCAAGTGAACCAAAGTTCACAGGCTTTATCTTCAAGATTACAGCCAATATCGACCCTAACCACCGTAGTTGTATTGCTTTCTGTAAGGTATGTTCTGGTAAGTTCCAACGTAACCAGCCTTACCTCCACGTTCGTAATGGAAAGACGATGCGCTTCTCCTCTCCTACTCAGTTTATGGCTCAACGCAAGAGTACAGTAGAAGAGGCTTACCCAGGTGACATCGTTGGTCTGCCTGATAGTGGTGGTGTATTTAAGATTGGTGACACACTAACTGAGGGAGAAAACATCCACTTCCGCGGTCTGCCAAGCTTCTCACCAGAACTATTCAAATACATTGAGAACGATGACCCAATGAAGTCTAAGCAGTTCCAAAAAGGTATAGAGCAGTTGATGAATGAAGGTGTTGCACAGTCATTTGTAAACCAATTCAACAACCGTCGTATCGTGGGAACCGTTGGACAACTTCAGTTTGAGGTTATCCAGTATCGATTGGAACATGAGTATAATGCCAAGTGTCGTTGGGAGCCTGTACACCTCTATAAAGCTTGTTGGATTGAGGCTGACGACGAGAAAGAGTTAGAGAACTTCAAAAAGCGTAAATACCAGTATATGGCTAAGGATATTGAGGGACGTGACGTCTTCCTCGCTGACTCAGGTTATGTGCTAAGCATGGCACAGCAAGACTTTGAGAATATCCGTTTCCACTTTACAAGTGAATTCTAATCTAAGAATATGACATGATAAAAGCACCAAAGAAATATATCGTTTCTTTGGTGCCTTTTTATATGATTAGGCGTGTAAATAAGACTTTAACAACGCGCTCATTATAAACAAGTTAAGCTATCTGACAGAACTTAAACCCAAAGTTAACTCTCTGTTCATCGAAATATCGCTCTATCTTAAGAGAGATACACACGCTTCCAAACGGCAAACGACTTCTACCCGTCTAATATATTGTAATAGTGATTGCCCACAAAACGATATCTGTTTGCCAACCGCACTATATGTGCTAAGCATCTACACCACATGTGTTGGGCATCAACACAACATGTGCGGACACTCAACACACCAGTTAAAGATTAGAAAACGTGTTCAGAAATGCCTGCATTTATATAATAAGACACTAATAACTATATTCAATAAGAGAGATTTACCAGACAACTCAATAAACTGTTTACTTCTTGATAAACTTCTTTCCGTTCTGAATAACCACACCCTTGTAATCCTTACCTACACGCTGACCAGCAAGGTTATAGATAGGTGCATTTTCATTTACCTCAATCGTCTGAACATTCTTGATACCAGCAGCAGTAACTGACGTTATTGTAACACTTCTAAGAAAAGCCTTTTTTACATTGAGAACTACTTTCTTTGAGACTCCAGTCCAATTGTAGAACTTAAAAACCTTCGTCCCTTCTTTCTCCGAAGTCATCTCAAGATTCTTATTATCAACATTGTTACTTTCATCCCAATTATCGAAAAATACAGCATAAACAACCTTAACAATATTGTCATTAGCACTTTCAACAGTAAGTGTTCCACCATACATTCTCAACGAACCTTTCCACATTCGGTTTGCAGTCTTTCCCCCACTTGTAGAGACGGTGAGTTTTACATCACCCGAAGTTACAGACTTATCCTCCGTAAAATCACCATCTTTGGATGTTTGAGATGACTGACCTGCTAATCCGAACTGCTTATAGCTTTCAGCCGACGAAAGCTCAAAAGTCACAGTCTTCTGTGCAAATGATAAAGAACTAACAGCAGCGAATGCTGCAACAAAAGCAAAGCGTAGAATTTTATTCATAATAACTTTATTTAATTAATAAAAAGGTTTAAATACAATGCAAATTTAACTAATAATTATGATATATGCAATTATAAATCAATGTATAATCCTTATACGAATTCTTTTTAGCATATACTCATGTATGCGCGCTCCAATAAACGGCTACTGTTGGAATCATTCTTTTATATTGGCACATCTGTTTCACTACAAGCCCTTAGATTTCAATATAATCATTGAATGCTCTCTGCATTGTCATCATCCGCTTTCATCTTATCACTAAATATAAAATAAGAAAAGCGATTACGGCAAGGCAATCCTCTCAAAAATAAAGTTCCTGTCACTTCTGTCAGTCATTTCAAGAATATAACTTACTCATTTACAGCAGTGTTACGTAAAGTGTTAAAAGTGACAGCAAAGTAAAAATAAAACTATTCGTATAAAGAGGTATTATCGTTTTACACCAAATAAAGCGTCTTTATCACGGCATATTTCAGAAGAACCTATCGTTTCATATTTAGCTCATGTGTGCGCATACAATGTTAAAAACATATTTTTTTGTTGATAAAATTTGTTTTATTCCACTATTTATCCTATATTTGCGATGTGTTTTTCACTGATTTAGATATTTTGCTAAATCATTTTCGAGGTTGGTAGCTTCCTGCACCAACCTCTTTTTTGTTAATCTACATTTCATAAAAACGAGTCCAAGACTTGACTTATTGATAATCTTTACTTACCTTTGTATCAGATTATTAAACTTAATTCTATGAAGATAAACCAACTTTCCTTCTTACTTTTCGCAGCTGTACTATTGTTTAGCTGTGGCAAAACAATTCTACCATCAGATAATGATAATGAAGACGAAACAGAAAAGCACTCACCTTCTCACTCACCTAATGAAGCGAAGATCTATACTGTTTCGGAATTTATCAAAGGAGACTTTGGGAATAATGAAGTTTGGGTACATGGTTATATTGTTGGAGCTTGCAAACGAAGCATCAAGCAGGCTGAATGGGAAGCACCTTTCACGTATGACTCTGCAATCCTATTAGCTGATGACCCAGAAGAGGCTGAGCCTGAGAAAGTTATTTCCATTCAAATGGTCAACAAACAAATGAAAGAAGAAATAGGCTTAGCAGCCAATCCGCAAAACTATGGTAAACATATTGCCTTCTTCGGAATTAAACAAAAGTACTTAGGAATACCAGGGATGAAAAAACATATACTTGCAAGTGAATGGTTGGACGAATGACTTTTTATATAAAAGATTTGCTATAAATAAGAAAAATGATTATATTTGCATTCCCAAATAATTATATAAGTTAGAAAAGCCTATCGACATACTTCTACTTCATAAGAAAGAAAATTGAAAATGAAGAATCTGAATGAGATGACCGACGAGCAGTTGGCATTGTCATACATTGAAGGAAGCAACGATGCTTTCGATTTGTTGCTATCGCGCAATCAATCGAAACTTTTTTCGTATATTCTATTCGTTGTGCGTGATAGGGATGCTGCTGATGACTTGTTTCAAGAGACGTTCGTGAAGATTATCACGAAGTTGCAACAGGGAAGATACTCACCAACAGGTAAGTTCTCTGCATGGATTATGCGTATCGCTCATAATGTGATTATGGACTGGTATCGTGCGCAGCGTGCAGATAAAGTGATTGATGCCCCTAAGGATAATGACCTATCTAATGTTGGTGGTGATGATACTGTTATTGATAACATTGAGTGTCAATTCATTAACAGTCAGACACTCTCTGATGTAAAACGAATGATGAACCTTCTTCCTGCGACACAACGTGAAGTGGTATTTATGCGTTTTTACCAAGAGATGTCTTTTAAAGAGATTGCTGAGACGACGGGTGTTAGCATTAACACCAGCCTTGGGCGTATGCGTTACGCCATATTCAACTTGCGGAGAATGGTTCGTGAACACAAAGTAAGTTTGCAACTAACATAAGAACAAATAGTTCTTTTCTTAACGATACAAAACGCCCTCACTTATCTCTTAACTATCACGTTAAGAACAAGTGAGGGTATCTTTTATACCTTATAATTATCTATGTAATTGTTTGAGTGAATGGATAGTTGCCTTAGGATCTGCAGCCTTAAAGACATAACTGCCACTAACAAGAATGACGACACCAGCTTCAACTAAACGAGGAGCCGTGTCAGCCTGTACACCGCCATCAACCTCTACCAGAGCTTTACTACCTTCACGGTCAATCAACTGACGAAGGCGTTGTACTTTCTTGATGCTGCTCTCTATGAATTTCTGTCCACCAAAACCTGGGTTTACACTCATGAGCTGAACGATATCCACATCACCAATGATATCCTCAAGTACATTGACAGGTGTTGAAGGATTAAGCGTCACACCAGCTTTCATACCAGCAGCATGAATCGCTTGTATCGTTCGATGTAAATGAACACAAGCCTCATACTGAACATTCATGATAGCTGCACCAGTGTCAGCTGTCTGTTGGATATAGTTCTCTGGGTGAACAATCATAAAGTGGACGTCCATTGGCTTCTTACATGCCTTACCTACTGCTTCAAGCACAGGGAAGCCAAAAGAGATATTAGGCACAAAGACGCCATCCATTACATCCATGTGAAGCCAATCAGCCTCACTTTCATTAATCATTTCAATCTCCTTATCCAAATGAAGGAAGTCAGCGGAGAGCAGGGAAGGTGATACTATTATTTCCATATAAATATTAATTCAAACAGAAGGTTTGCATCTTCCCATTGATTTTAATAACACGATAGGTATAAGCTATCTGTCGGATAATATTAAGCGTCTTCTCAGACGGCTTAAGTTCTTCGGAAGTAAATATTCTAACCATAGGCCAAAAATAAGTTGTTGAGAGTTATATGTCATCTAAACGCTATCTAAAAGATATTATTATATCTTCCTACAAGAATATTTTCACTTTATATGCATTAATTTGTTGGGATTATCTTGTATCATTCCTTTTTATTCGTCTTTCCTCTAAATAAAAGAGCTTTTCTTTAATTAGCAAGCGTATAATTCGATAATTTTATGTAAGTTTGTAGCGTAAAAGTATTTGAGATTTTTATATCTATATGATTATAAAGGTATGCGGCATGCGTGATGCCCACAATATTCACGAAGCTTCTCAACTTGGCATAGACTGGGTAGGATTGGATTTCCAGCCTAAGAGCGAACGTTATGTCAGTCAGATATCATCATGTGCTGGTATTATTCCAGACTATAGTAGTCTGTCTGACTTATCGTCAAACGAATCATCTCAACAGCAACAAAGACCTACTCTTTGTGGAGTCTTTGCTGATGACATGCCACAGAATATTGTTACACGTGTTGTAAACTTCAATCTTGATATTGTCCAACTCAATGGAGAAGAAAGTATGGTGATGATTGATAATCTTCGCCGTACCCTTGACCCAGACATTCATGTTGGAATAAAGATTATGAAGCGTATTGTTATTACAAAGCGTGAGGACATTGAGAAATACAAAGAATATGTAGAAGGGGTTGATTATTTCCTCTTTGACATCCAAGATAATCTAAAGGATTGGAGCATTTTGGAAGCATATGAAGGGAAAGTTCCTTTCCTTGTAAGTGGGAATATTGATGCCGAAGATATTGACAAGATTAAAAGCTTTTCTCATCCCAAGTTCTATGGTATCAGTGTGAACGAGAAGTTTGAGACAGCACCAGCGGTAAAGGATGTTGCTTTACTAAAGGACTTTCTTGAGAAGGTAAAGTAAGTCTATTGATTAGAAGGTTGATACACGAATGAAAACAAATTGTGTTATCATTGATAACTACGATTCTTTTACCTACAACCTTGTTCATCTCATAAAGGAATTAGGAGTTGATGTAACAGTGGTCCGTAATAATCAGTTCTCCCTTGAAGATTTGAATAACTACGACCGTATTGTTTTGAGTCCTGGTCCTGGCATCCCATCAGATGCTGGTCTGCTATTGGACGTTATTCATCGTTACACTGGGGTAAAGCCTATCTTGGGCGTTTGCTTAGGACATCAAGCCATTGGTGAGGTATTCGGAGCAAAGTTGAAGAATTTGTCTGATGTCTTCCATGGTGTAACAACGGAAATCACACAAATCGTTGAAACGCCATTATTTGCTGGTTTGCCTAAAACCTTTCTCGTGGGACGCTATCATAGTTGGGTTGTAGAGAAAACAAACTTCCCCGATTGCTTAGAAATAATAGCCGAAAGCAAAGAAGGACTAATCATGGCATTACGCCATAGAACGCATAACATCTATGGCATCCAATTCCACCCAGAGAGCGTTCTAACACCAGATGGGAAAAGGATTATGGCTAATTGGTTACACATCTAATAAATAATTATTCTTATACAAACTATGACAACAGCAGCAAGCTACATAGACGGAGTCATTGATGATGGAGCGCCTTGGTATGCAGTGAGGCTTTTCACTCTTAAGCTTGAAGAGGTGAGAACCTACTTTACAAGTCATAGTTTGGAATGTTTCGTTCCTGAACAATATGTTGACGTAGAAGGACATGATGGCAAACCTCACTCTGTTCTTCGTCCTGTTGTCCGTAATCTTATCTTTGTTAAGAAACCTGGAGAAGACATTTCTTTTCAGAAGATTGTACAAGAGGCCAACTATAAGATTAGCGTTGTAAAGAAAGCTAAGGATTCACAAGAGTATGCTCTTATCCCCCATGACCAGATGTATGAGTTCCGTTTGATGTGTAATCCTGAGATAACCATGCGCAAGTTCCTCTCTTCTGACGAGGCACAAATGAAAGCTGGGGACGAGGTTCTTGTTAAGTTTGGACCATTAAAGGGGATGACTGGGCGATTGGTTCGCTCAAGCAAGAAGTATTATCTCCTAAAAGAAATCCCAGGCATTGGTGTAATGCTCAAGGTTTCTCGCTGGTGCTGTGTACCAATGGAGGAGAAATAAGTCCCATATTGGCTGATCACTATCTATTTTATTACCACTCTCAGACACAGAAAACCTTTTCTTTTTAATACTTCAAAGATTCAGATAAGGCTTTGAAAAATCATTACATAATTTCAGATAAAACCTCTATATATAATAGCAAAAACACATATTGAAAGCAAGTTTGTAACTAAAAGAGAATCAAATAGTTATAAATCAGCACAAGAAAAGATGCCTAATTGGACTTCAAAAGGGCGTTAGTTAGACCTCAAAAGAGCATCTTTTGCAAGCTTATTAGGCGTCTTTTAGGAGCCAAAAGAGCATGTATCGATTTTAAATCATACAAAAATAGTTTACAAAAACCAACGACATGAGAAGACGTTATTTATAAAAAACGCTCATATAACACGCCTGATAAAATCATCAGTTTGCTATATGAGCATTATACGTATGTTATATAAAGACCTTACTTAGCTTTACCTTCTTCAGCAACAGCCTTTACAGCCTTTTTAGCAGAAGCTTTCTTGACAGGTTTCTTTGCTGCAGTTTTTGATGTAGTAGCCTTCTTTACAGGTGCTTTCTTATCTAACTGTGCACGAAGTTTATCTCCTTCTAACTCCAATTTCTCTACCTTTGCTTGAAGATTACTAATATCATTAGTTCTCATTTCAATCTCCTCGCCCTGGTTGCGGATAGTGGTAAGCAAGCTATTCAACTCCTCATTATCAATCTCAGCAGGATAAAGCGTATTGACACGATTCAAGAAATCGCCAAGAATATTCATATAATTGGTGAAGGCATCAAATGGACTATCATAGATACCACGATCCATTCCAACACGTGAAGGTTTGGTTGACATAAAGCGGAAGTTGTCACTTGCTTGCAAATAGTCCCAGTCTTGATTGATACGTGGGTCGTTAGCAATACGTACACGATCAGCAATACTATACAACTTGTTAAAAGCTTCACGCTGCATTGGATTACCCAACCATGTACTAACATCACGTTCTTCATCCATCCAACTCAAGGTATCTGGCACATAGAGATTGTCAACACTCTTCAATTTCATGCAAATTTCTGTTGGAGTAGAGAAAGTAATACCCTGCTGCTTAGCACAAACTGGTAACGCTTTGAAGAACTCAAGAATATTACTTGACAATGGCTGTTCTATACCAAGTGCTGAAAGGTTCATAAAGATACCGATTACCTGCTCCTCCTCTGGGAGTGCTGCAATCTGTGCCATATATGTATCAGCAAACAATGGATAGCCATCCCAATCTGAATTATTGAAACGCAATGAGATATCATCACTCAACTTCACATCACGCAACAGAAGTTTTAAGTTAGGAGCAAGCGCACAGTTGTATACATAATGTGGACTCTTCCAACCTAAGACATGCTTTGCGCCCTCTGTCAACATTGCCTTGAAGCCCATCTGAGAAGCTATCAAACCAATATCGTCACTATAAATAAGTGAAGAGTTGCGCAATACCTTTGGTGTCTGACCAAAGTATTCCTTAATCTTCTGAGCCTGACGCTTTACTTCAGACTTGAAGCTTTCTTCATTAGCTAATGATGCTAAACCATGAGAGTAAGGTTCTGCAAGGAATTCTACACAGCCCGTATTATTCAGTTCTTGCAGTTTGTCAAGCACCTGTGGAGCATGCATCTCAAGTTGCTCAATACCCACACCCGAAAGAGAGAAGGCTACCTTAAATGCTTTCCCATTGTCTTTAATCATCTGCAACAGCGTATCCAATGCTGGCATATAGCTTCTCTCTGCGATTTCTGATACAGAACGTTCGTTCTCAAAATCGTCATAATAATAATGGTCGGTACCAATATCAAAGAAGCGGTAACGTTTCAGGTGAATGACCTGGTGTATCTCGAAATATAAACAGATTGTTTTCATTATCTTTTTGTTTTAGTTTTAAAAAGGTTATTAGTACTCTCATGGCTTTCACTGCCAACCCAAGGTACGAAGGTAAAGTTCACGAATCCACGCACCAACCTTCTCCCATGTTATCTGGTCTACCTCCCTCTTACCCTCTACAGAGAGATAATCGAAAAGGCTCTCATTATGACAAATGGAGTAAATAGCATCAGCAAGCGCATGAATATCCCAATAGTCTACCTTAATGCAGTTGTTAAGAATTTCTGCACAACCGCTCTGTTTTGAAATGATACTCGGTGTTCCACATTGCATTGCCTCCAAAGGAGAGATACCAAAAGGCTCACTGACTGACGGCATAACATAGACATCAGAGGCCTTCAAACACTCATAAACCTGCTTCCCACGCATAAAACCAGGGAAGTGGAAACGATCCGCAATACCTCTTTCAGCAGCAAGATAAATCATCTGGTCCATCATATCGCCTGAGCCTGCCATACAGAAACGAACGTTACGTGTACGATGTAACACCATATTGGCGGCCTCGACAAAGTATTCTGGCCCTTTCTGCATAGTCAAACGACCAAGGAAAGTAACAATCTTCTCCTTACCCTTATGGTCAGGACGTGGGATATCAGCAATCTCCTGTGGCAAAGGATAAACGGCATTATGAACCGTAAACACTTTACGTGGATCCTGATGATACTGATTTATTACCGTCTGGCGTGTAAGTTCTGATACACACATAATGCAATCAGCATTGTCCATACCATCCTTTTCTATACCATATACGGTTGGATTAACCTTACCACGTGAACGGTCGAAGTCGGTTGCATGTACATGGATGCACAAAGGCTTACCTGACACACGCTTGGCATGAATACCCGCAGGATAAGTCAACCAGTCATGTGCATGAATAATATCGAATTCATATGTACGTGCAACAACACCAGCAATAATCGAATAATTATTAATTTCCTCGTGCAGATTGGAAGGATAACCTCCAGCAAAATCCATTGCACCAAGGTCATTGACGTTCATATAATTGAAGTCGGCATAAATATGCTCACGTAACTTATAGTAAAGTTCTGGTGACATAATATTGCCAAGACGACTCTTTACATAATCATAACCCAATTCACGATAAGCGATAGGCACATGATTCATTGCTACAATCTCAGCATAAGTATGGTCTTCATCACCAAAAGGATGTGGCAAACAGAGAATCGTCTCAACATCACCCTGTGCATGAAGACCTTCTGAAATACCAAAGTTAGCAGTTGCTAAACCACCATATACATGAGGAGGATACTCCCATCCAAACATTAAAACTTTCATACCGGTTCCTCCTCTTAAAATTTATACTTCTCAAGTAATTCTAACGTACGAAGCACCT
>CAUTPS010000005.1:0-92527 GCA_963540415.1 uncultured Prevotella sp. | reverse complement strand
AATGGCGGTCATTAGAAGCCTACATCAGAAGTCCCTAATGACCGATTTGGGTTTACAAGTCCCTTTTTATGTGACTTACAACTGTCATCACACATTGTGTTTATGGTTAGCACGCCTCGTGCTAACACTGCGCACAAGACGTGCTAACCATAAACACCAAAGTACGGAACACTCTTGACAAACTCTTGCCATAGTAAGTTTCACTCCGTTAAATCTCTATTACTTCTAAATTCTTCACTTTCTTGTTTACAAATCATTACGATGCAGTAGTTTACTTTGTTAAAGTAATGAAGATAAATCTTTCTATGTTTCTGAACTTAATTTCGGTATATAAGTATTTCTTTATGCCATCTTTCCCATCAGTGCATCGATGGTATTCCTCACTCTTCTTTCTGTTGTCAGCATGATTGTGTCTTCATCGGCACCCTCAGCACCCATATAGACGGAAGGATTGGAGAAGGTCATGCGGCTTGTTTGTGGCTCACGGGCAGAGAAGTGGAAGGCTGGTACTCCTGTTTCTTGGCGTATGTGGGCAATGTTTTTTTCATTTACTCCACAGCCAGCCATGATTTTTATTCGACCGTTTGATAATTGATTCAATCGTTGGAGTAGGGGAATACCCTCCTCTGCAGTGGGTTGCTGTCCTGATGTCAGTACTCTATCAAAACCAAGGGCGATGAGCTGTTCCAAGGCTTTCTCAGGTTCACGGCAACGGTCGAAAGCACGATGGAAGGTAACACTCATTCCTTTTGCGTGAGACATCAGATATTCATTGGCTTTCATGTCAATGTCACCATCAGCAGTAAGGCAGCCAAAGACAACACCATCCACACCCAACTCACGACAAAGATCAATATCCATTGCCATGCGCTGAAGCTCTTGTTCAGTATAAAGGAAGTCGCCCCCACGATTGCGGATGATGACATGTAGACGTGTATCAGTCAACACTTCTCTCGCCATCTTTATCTCACCATACGAAGGAGTGGTGCCACCTTCGGGAATACCCATGCAAAGCTCTACGCGATTAGCTCCACCTTTCTGTGCTTCTATACAGCTTTCAACGCTATTAGCACATATCTCTATCTCAAAATCAGTTCGGTTCATGTTGGATTATTTGAGGAGTTAAAGGAGTTAAGGAGTGAAAGGGAGTTAAGACAACACTATCTGTTAGTGTGATATATGACCGTTTATTGTCTGATATATTACAGCTATAAAAGTATTGTCTTAACTCCCTTTCACTCCTTAACTCCTTGTTCTCCTTAATTAAAGTTTACTACTTGTTTTAACGAGTTGTTCACCCAATCCTATTGTATATCCCTGAGAGAGGAAGACAATACGATTGAAGGTATCAGCGATAATGAATATTGGCAACTGTTCAGTATTGCGGAGTTTCATCTCTTTTGCTATTTCCTGCTGGATGGTTCCATCCTTATCAATACCGAAGAAAGTCTTCGCAGGGAGGTTAGGGAACTCACCCTTCTGTGCTTGGAACTTCTTAGTTTCCGCCTCATTCTTGAAGAGTAAGACGAATGGACGGCCCCACTTATCGAGCTTATCCTTCATCTTTTCAATATCATGCAATGCGTGGTTCGTTGGCTCCTGACCGATACCCAATACACCGAGAACGTAATATCCGCGTCCAGTCTGACTTAGGATAGAAACATTTTGACCATCTTTGTCAAACAAGTCTTCACTGTTGAAGCTACCAATAACCTTCACACCTTCACTTTCCTGACGTACATCGAGTGGGAGAGTAGTCGTCTCGCCTGGTTTAATCTGGAAGAAACGGCTGTGTGCAAGTACACTACCATCTGCCATTCGCTGGCCAGTCACGAGGATGTAGGTACCCTCATCGAGTGTTGCACCATTCTTAAAGGTGTTCGACCAAGTAGCTCCTCCACCCATGTCTACCTGTCCTTCGTCAAAGTTCATCAGCCATGTCTGTCCATAAACAATCTTACTGATGCTGAAATGGCTATAATACTTAGGGTCATCGAGGAAACCATCAGGAGTGAATGTCAGTACTAATTTACCAGTCTTAGCAGTCTGCTGTGCTGCTGAATCAAAGTCAACATCCACCCATTTTCCATTCTGCTTATACTGAATCTTCCATGCCACAGGGTCCATACGGGCCTCAATACCCAAGCTACGGGCAACATCTACGAAGAAGATATCACGACTACGGCTATCGGTAATACGACTCTCCCAAACACTTCTTGGTGTCTGTGGGATTCTCATTGCACGTGTGTCAGGATTCATTTTGATGTTCTTACGAATCCAATCTACCAATAAAGCTGGGTTCTTACGGAAACTTGCAGCCTCCTTTGCAAAGGCTTTCTCAAAGAATTGTTTGAACGGTGTGAGAATCATTTCGCTCTCAACACGTGGAGAAAGTTGGCTACTCTTTGCCTTCATGTTATCCTCTAAGATATACATAGGCATATCACGAAGGTCCTTGTCACTCAGAGTACTGAGCAACTTTAGGGCACGATCCTGCTGATTAGCATACTTCTCTACAAAAGCCTTGATGGTCTTCCAGTTACCACGAGCCTTTATTATATAAGGTGTGGCAGCAGGATAGCGATAATCCTTCATTGATTCTGCCGTTGGGAAGGTGGCAATGTAGGCATGACGGATTGAATCCTCATAGGTCAAACGACGCGTATTCTCATCACGCTGTGCCTTGGTAACGGCAGGTAATGTGGTATTTGAAGCAGGTGGAACGATGTCGAGATCAGCCTCCTTTGGCATATTTTGCTCGTTATAATCCAGTTTGATGGTGATTGACTTATCCTTTCCAAAGGTAGCTTTAGCAAAGCCAAACTGTCCATCCTTTGATGCCCAGACAATCATATCGCCCTTACCAGCAGAGAGGAAGGTTGTTCCATCAGTGCCAGTGTACTTAGATACAGCGGTATAGAACTCGGCATAATTATAGATTTTGAAGTCTACCTTTGCGTTGTCAACAGGCTTACCATCTTTATCAACAATCTTAAAATCAATCTTAGATGTACTTCCATAGTTGTCAATGAGATTGATTTCTGTGAAGTTATTGGTACGTAACATCACCTCCTCTGGACCCTCATAATCACCGAAAGCACGTGTGTGCATGAGCATTGCACGTGATGCAGGCTCGTTGAACCAAGCAAGGTTGAGTACTGGCTCTGGCTCACAAGCACCTAAGAAATACCATTTACCATCTGCCCAAGCTTCTACCCAAGCATGATTGTCGTCCGTATGTGCCCATCGAGGAGTATATACCTGACGAGCAGGAATACCGATAGAACGGAGGGCAGCTACCGTAAAAGTACTCTCCTCTCCACAGCGTCCACGACCCGTACGGATAGACTGAAGAGGTGAAGAAGTACGAGCATCAGAAGGCTCATAGGTAACACGTTCGTGGCACCAATGGTTTACCTCAAGGATAGCATCCTTCATAGGAAGTCCTTTCACACGCTCACTCAGTTCACGATAAAAGATAGCACGTGAACTATCAAGTGGTTCGTTATTCACACGCATTGGCAGAACGAAATGTCTAAACAGTAATTCTGGGACATCCTTTCCCCACGCCATAGACTTTCTTGTTTGCAAGGCGGTGCGTATGTTTTTAAGATGATAGGCTGTTGGATAGTCCGTAGCATCGGCGATTGGCATGTAAGCATACAAGAAATGTAAGGCTTCCTCCTCTTCAGGAGATACCCGAAGTCCCTTTGTGTTATAGAACTTCTTGCCAATAACCTTCATCTTGGCTTGGAATGCGTTTTCTACTTTTTGTCTGAAATTAGGGTCTGTTATAAAGTGCTGTGCATAGCTTGATAGGCTGACAGCAGCAAGAAACAGACTCAATAAGATTTTCTTCATAGATTTGTTTTTAGTTGATGCGACTTTCATCAGCCGCTAATTTGCGTATGCAATATTCGTAAAAAAAAACAATATACGCAAATGTTTTACGTAGAAAATGCCTGAAAACATGAACAAAGTGATAGGATAGGAAGCCTTCTTTTCATGTACAGGTTTTTATTCAAGGAAAACTTACGAACAAAAGAATCCCGAATGAAGGAGATAAAGTAGGGTTATATTCTACTACTTAATCCTCTTCGATCTCACTATTTACCCTTATTCCCGATTTATTTTCATGAAAATAAATCTTTTTTTTCATGAAGATAAATATTTTTTTTCATGAAAATAATTCTTTTTCTTCATGAAAAGAAATTGTTAACCTTTCCCTTTTAGGTAGAATTTATCAGTATCCATGATGATTTTCACGCTTTATTACAACAACAATAAGAAATAAATATTATCTTTGTAGAAAATAAGTTTTTAATAACCCTTTACCTTAATATTATTAAGAAAACAATGAGAAAGAATATGTTTATAGCCTGTGGCTTGCTAAGTTGTGTACTTACACTGCAGGCACAGACGAAAGATGGTGGTATTGATGCACAGATGTTGCAGCAAATTCAAAAGTCTGGATTGACAACATCTGACCGTGCTTTATCGAATGCAATTGCCACAAATTCTATTGATGATCTTGCTTATAACTTCCGCAACTCAGGTCCTATAGACACCTACTTTAGCGTGGAGACACCAAAGCAGAATATCCAAGATCAGAAAAGTTCGGGTCGTTGCTGGCTCTTTACAGGACTAAACGTTTTGCGTGCTAACTTTGCACGTCGTCATAAGGATACGTTGAGAGTGGAGTATTCTCACGTTTATCTCTCTTTCTATGACCAGTTAGAGAAGGCAAACTTGATGCTGCAGGGTGTGATAGACAATGCTGGTAAGCCATTAGACGACCCACGTGTGCAGTTCTTCTTTAAGAATCCTATCAGTGATGGTGGTACTTTCTGCGGTGTATCTGACTTGGTTGAGAAATATGGTGTTGTACCAATGGAAGCCATGCGAGAAACCTATTCAGCTGAAAACACCTCTCGCATGGCAAAGATTGTGTCATCAAAACTACGTGAGTATGGTTTAGAACTGCGTAAGATGGTAGCTGACAAGAAGTCAAAGGCAGCTATCAAGGCACGTAAGACAGAGATGTTGGGTAATATCTATCATATACTCTCACTTTCTTTGGGTGAGCCAGTGAAGACGTTCACCTTTGCTTTCAAGGATAAGAATGGTAAGCAGATTGGTACGGCTAAGACCTATACACCACAGGAATTCTACAAGGAGACAGTGGGTGGTCCACTCAATGGAACCTTTATTATGGCAATGAACGACCCTCGTCGTCCTTACTATAAGACTTACGAGATTGAGTATGACCGTCATACCTACGATGGTCATAACTGGAAGTATGTGAACCTTCCAATGGAGGATATTGCGAAGATGGCTATAGCTTCGCTGAAGGACTCAACGAAGATGTACACCAGTTATGATGTTGGTAAGCAGCTCGACCGTAAGCGTGGTTATCTTGACTTGGATAACTATGACTATGCAACACTTTTCGGAACAACCTTCCCGATGAACAAGGCAGAGCGTATTGCAACCTTCGACAGTGGTTCTACGCATGCGATGACACTTACAGCAGTAGACTTAGATGAGAATGGTCAGCCAAAGAAATGGAAGGTAGAGAACTCTTGGAGTGCCTCTTATGGTCAGAATGGTTATTTGATTATGAGTAATCCTTGGTTCAATGAATATACCTTCCGTCTGGTTGTTGATAATAAGTACGTACCAGAGAATATCATGAAGGCTGCTCAGCAGAAACCAATTATGGTTGTTCCTGAGGACCCATTGTTCCAAGAGGATATGTAAAGACCTCCCCCAACCCCTCCAAAGGAGGGGAGGAAAGGATAGGATTAGAGAGAAATGAGGATGTGTTAATAGGCACATTCTCATTTTCTTTTATTACCTTAACCTCCGAAAATCATGAAAAATGCTTATCTTTGTAGGATAGGATGAAATCACCCTGTACGTTCATGGCGTTTTGGTTTCGTCCTTATAAGAATATAAAACAAATTTATTACGATATGAGAAAACAAATTACTCTACTATGTATGATGGCTTTCCTGTCTTCGTTACATGTGACAGCACAGTCATTCAGAAAATATATTGATGCGAAGCCAGAACTATCAGCAAGTAATGGGGTAGCCTATCCTACGCCTTCAGGAAAACTTACGGCACCTCCTACTGGCTATGTCCCAGTCTATATCTCTCACTATGGACGACATGGATCGCGTTATCTTCTATCAGGACGAGACTATACTCGACCGCTGCAGGTGCTTGAGCGAGCTGATTCCGCTGGTGTCCTCAGTGAGAAAGGTAGGGAAATAATGGGTAAGATACGTCGTATGTATGCTGAGTCATACAAGCGTTGGGGCGAGTTGACACCATTGGGTGCTGAGCAGCATCAGCAGATTGCACGACGAATGTATAAGCGATTCCCTTCTGTGTTTCATGATTCTGTATGGGTGGATGCCAAGTCAACGGTGGTCATCCGTTGTATTCTATCCATGGAGAATGCCCTACAGGAACTCTTGCGACAGAATCCTCATTTGCGAATTCGCCATGATGCGAGTGAGCATGATATGTATTACATGAACTTTTCAGACAAGAAACTTGCTCAACAAAAGGAGAGTGAGGAGGTTAAAGAAACTATGAAGGATTGGGAGAAACGCAATATGAATTATCAGCCATTGATGTCCCGCCTTTTCAAAAATGCTGATTATGTTGACAAGAATGTCAATGCAGAGCAGCTGACAACCGACCTCTTTAGTCTTGCAGGTTTCGTACAGAACTCGGAGATACGTCATTCGTTATCGCTATATGATATTTTTACACCAGACGAACGTTATCGTCTTTGGCAGCGAACCAATGTTTGGTGGTATCTACACTTTGCTGGTGCACCTCAGAGTGGGGCTAAACAACCTTTCTCTCAGCGTAATCTTTTGCGTAATATTATCACTGAAGCAGATTCTTGTCTTGCACTTCCACATCCAGGCGCGACACTTCGTTTCGGGCATGAAACAATGGTTATGCCATTGGCTTGTCTGCTCGATTTGAATAAAAGCTACGTACAGGTGTTTGATGTGGATAGTCTTGAAGCAAAGGGTTGGATAGGTTCACGCATCTTCCCGATGGCAGCTAATATTCAGCTTGTGTTCTATAAGAACCCAAAGAACCCAAAGGCAGACGTTCTTGTAAAGGCACTGCTTAATGAGGAAGAAGCGACGCTACCATTGCCTCCGACCTCCAAACCTTATTATTATAAGTGGAGTGATTTCAGGCGTTTCTTCTTGAATCTGATTAATAATTATCGTGATTAGTAACTTATTAGTTAGGATTCTTCCGAATTATGAAGTGATAGTTTAAACCTATTATATAATAAGACACACAGAGCAACTCTAAGTTTCTTGCTGCAAACTTAGAGCCTCGCTGTGTGATATTTCTTAAGATTCTAAGCGTAAAATGCAAGCCTTATCACTCCAAACTTCTCTATATTTGTACGTATTTTTCATATATCGAATTTGTAAAGACCACCAAATGGCTTGCAATTAACGCCCAATTGGCTTGCCAAAGATGCCCTTTTGAGGTCTTGTTAACGCCCTTTTGGAACCTTATTAAGCACCTTTTAAAAGCCATTTTTACAACTACTTGATAACAAATGACTTACGAAGGCGGTGAAATAACTCGCTTTTAAGGCATTTCTCTACCTTTTCTTCGAATATTTTGTCAATATATTTCTTAACCGTGCGGCGTTGAACCTCACACAGAAGCATGGAGCTGACGGAGGTCTTATTTAGCGTTTATAACCTTTATTCTGTTTCAGTTTTTCGTTGAGGTCTAATGCACGTGATGGGATAGGGAAGACGATAGTATGACGGTCGGCTTCTGTTTCGGGTGCAGTACGAAGGTCGTAGGACTGATGGAAACGATTGAAGCGGATGAGGTCATTGCGGCGCCAGCCCTCCCACATTAGTTCCATCAAGCGTTCAGCAAGAATGTTATCTAATGTAGCAGTTCTATTTCCCATACCACTACGGCTGCGAACGAGGTTCAGTTCAGTATTACCATTCTCTCCGTTGCGTACAGCAGCTTCAGCCTTCATTAGCAATACATCGGCATAACGGAAGAGAACAATGTCGTTGTCTGGGCTTTTACCATCGTTAAAGGCGTTGCGGTCCACCTCATATTTAGCCATTCTTGCTCCTGCAGTCTTAATATATGGGCTGTTAGTGAGATTTAACTCTACAGCAAGCGGCATATAAACAAGTGGTTTGCCATTCTCTAAATATATGATATTTCCATCTACCCGAACAGTGTCAGAGTAGAGGTTATAAGCATATCGCTTGTCAACATTACTGGTACCATAGCCGAAAGTCTTCACTGTTGAAATAGTTGCACAGGCTCCATTCTCAGAGCTTGTACCGAAGGCACCGCCATGTGAGTAGTGACGAGAGCGGAAGAGATACTGGAATTGGCTCTTATAAAGGTGTTTGTCGAGTGGGATAGTAAAGATATTCTCTGGTGAATTCTCGTTGTTAACAGAGAAGTTGCTGAGATAATCGGCTGCTAAGGTAAAGCCATCAGCAGTTACCTTATCGCAGTAATATTTGCAGGCTTGCCATATATTCATCTGCTGACCATTGATGGTAAAGTAGGTTTGCTTACCATTAGGTTGTTGATTATCTGTCCAATCAGCATCAGAATAAACCTCACCATTCAGCATCAACTTAGCAAGAAGGAAGTTGGCTACAGAACGTGTTACACGTCCATAGTTCTTGCCAAGAAGGTTACTATGACCTGTAGAAAGCAGTGGGGTGACTTCTTGTAGTTCTTTTACAATAAACCGATATACCTCAGGGCGACTTGCTTGTTCTACGTTTTCAGAACTTTCGCCAGCCGTAGTTACTAATGGTATATTTCCAAACATATCCATAAGGTAATAGTAGTATAAGGCACGGATAGCCCTAACCTCAGCCCTATAAGCCTTGTACTGCTCATCTGTAAGCAGTTGTTTATGTTTGTCGATAGTTGTAAGTGCATCATTACTGAATACAATTACTTTATAGAGATATTTCCATGTATCGTAGAGCGGTTTACTGTCTTCTGCCCAGTTATGAGTATATAAATCAGCCCAAAACCCTCCATCATACCAGTCTCCACCACGGACAGGTATGATTGCTTCATCGGTTGTGAACGTATTATAATCATATACACCACGATAAGTACCTTGTAATCCCTCACTGTCTTTATCACTTCCTATGTAGTTATACAAAGTAGCGACAGTATTGACATATACATCTCTATCAGTCGTGTAGGTATGTTGTTCATCGAGGCTGTCTTTGCTATTCTCGTCCAGACAACCTGTCAATGTGAGGAGAGTTAGAAAAAAGAGTGGGCGAAGTAAGTATTTCATACTTTACAGTTGTTTATGTTGTGTTAAATTGCTTAGAACTTAATACTCACACCGATAGAGTAAGTGCGATAAGGAGGATAGGTACGTTTGTCATCAATACCTAAGGTGTTATCTACTACATAACTATTGATAATCGGTGTTAAGCCACTATAACTTGTTATTGTTGCGAGATTATTGATGCTAAAAGACACACGTAGTGAACTGATATATTTGTTTTTAATAGGCGTATTCCAACCTATCGTAAGATAATCAAAGTTTAGATAATCACCTTTTTCCAACCAATAATCCGTCACATTCTGGTCAACAATATTCCGTGCTGGAGCTTCTGCAAGGACATTATAGTCTGGGAAGTTTGACATGTTCAGGAAAGAAAGAGTTGTTCCATTAAATATCTTATGTCCGAAAGCACCATTCATCTGTAAGGAAATGTCGAATGCTTTGTATCTGAAACTTATGTTAGAACCCAATGTCATCTTAGGTGTTGCTTGTCCTGCGATATATCGGTCACCATGGTCGCTGAGGTCGATAACATTGTCATTATTCAAATCAGCAATGTCGTATTTATTGTGTCCATGTCCGTTGTCTACGATTCCTTTGCAGTGAGGAAGATAGAAAACACCTAAGGGTTGACCTACAATCTGATAGATAATATCATTATATCCACCATGGAAACCTGCGCCATTCATACCACCGATAGGGGTTATTTCTGACGCTGTCATCTGTCTTCCATTATGCTGACCATTGAGAGAAAGGAGTTTGTTCTTTTGCCATGCCATATTGACATTGACATTGAGTTCCATGTCTTTCTTTGATATAGGAACGACGCCAATACCCAACTCAAAACCACTGTTAGACATAGAACCGATATTTGCCAATAGCTTGTCGAAGGCGAAAGTTGGCACAGGTACGTCATATTCGTAAAGCATATCGGTGGTCTTGGAATAGTAATACTCTGCAGTAAGGAGCAGACGATTGTTGAACAACCCAAGGTCTGTACCAATATTAAAGGTGCTGCGCGTCTCCCAACGTAGGTCAGGGTTACTATTGCGTAAGGTACCCATAGTGACTGTTGGTGTACCATTGTACGAGATTAAACCTACTGGGATATATTGCCTTAAGGTCAAATAAGAACTGATTCCACCAAGGTTTCCAGACCGACCATAACCGGTTCGAAGGTTCAGAAGACTAATGCTCTTATTGTTGCGTAGGAAACTTTCTTTCTTCATATCCCAAGTTGCTGAGATAGAAGGGAAGATTCCCCATGTATGGTCTTTGCCAACCATTGACGAACCATCTGCACGTGTCGTTAGGTTAAGTGTGTATCGGTCGAGTAGTGTATAGGTAAGAGTACCCATGAACGAAGCAAGACTCGGATCGGCATAACTGCTACCCGTTCCTCCGTAAGGGCGATCAGAAGCAGCGCCAAGATTATTGTAACCAAAGTAGTTATTGGTCAATCCCTTTACTTGTGTCCAAAAGGCAGCCATCTTCTTCTTCTGATATTCAGCAAGAATGGTGGCAGATAAATTGTTAATCCCCCAACGATATTTCCAATCAAGAGAGATGTTACCTAACATATCTTCGGTCTTTCGTTCTCCTCTATATGCTAATCCTTGCGCCCATACCCATGTCGGAGCAAATCGTCCGTTCTCCGTTGAGGTGTAAGAATAGGAACCTAAGGCTGCTAACTGAAGGTTATGTGTTAGCTGTAAGGACAACTGCAGATGTGAATTGAACGTAAGAATCTTTTCATCGTTACGCTCAAACAGCAATGGTTCTGTCGGTCCTATCTGTGATGCATTGCCATTCCTCTGCCAGCCATTTCCTATTTTGTGGAATGGGAGTGTAGGATTCATTGCAGCAATAGAGTAGGAAAGTGCTTGAATATCAAATATCTTTTCATCTTGTTGAGATGAACCGAAGGCACCAAAGTCTATTTTTAGTCTCTCGTCAAAGGCAAGCTGTGAGATGTCTAACTTAGCTACGAAGTTATTGTAATCCTTGTTTTTAATAACCGTTTGACCGCGCACATAGCCTAATGAGGCACGATAGTTAGACTTCTCACTGCCTCCACTGAAAGCCACGTGGTGTGAGTTTACGAAACCTGTTCGTACTATTTCTTTTTGAAAGTTAGTATCATAGCCCTTATCAACATAGTCTAATCCCAATGCTTTTGCAGCACTAACATACTCTGATGCATTAAGCATACGAAGGCGTTTGTACACGGCATCAAATCCTACTGCTCCATCATAGTAAATCTGGAACTTACTACCATTACCACGTCTTGTCTTTACTTCGATAACACCTGATGCTCCACGTGAACCATATTTGGAAGTTTCAGAAGCATTCTTAAGTATGGTAAAACTTTCAATATCGGCTGGATAAATGGTAGATAGAGTGGCTAAATCGGATGAAACACCATCTATAAGGACCAGAGGGTCGTTGCCACCAGTCAATGATGTGGTACCACGAACACGCACACTGGTCAACATTGCCATGCGATCCTGCCTGTTTGTAACAACATTTACACCGACAGCTTGTCCGGAAAGGGCATTAATGGCTGAGTTTACCAAACCTTTATTCATCTGTTTCTCACCTACCTTTGCCATTGAACCGACGATAGGTAGGGTATCACTCATGAGGAATAACGGCTGCTTTTGTTTTGTAGTAATGGCTTTAGGTCTTCTTTGCGCATTTGCAATATCTGTAGAGCCAATTAGTAAAAGGCAGCAAACAAGTGAATGGGTTAGGAAGTATTGTCTGGCCATATAAGGAATACAATAAATGTTATTTATACTGTTTATCTAAGCAAATATACATATTTTTCGTGACATAAGTCGATGATTACAGGTTTTTTTGCTAATTTTGTTGTGTTATCCTTTTATATACTCTTGTGTGAGTTAAGGATTTTAAAGAAAGAAACCTAAATTATTATCAATATGGAAAAGCTTTTTCTAACGGCTTTGTTGATGGGCATGTCTGTGTCTGGTATTCATGCACAGAACGCCACTATTGAGCCAACTTTCACCGAATGGCATGATCTTCAAGTGAATGCTGTCAATCGTTTTGCAACGCATACAGACTTCTTTGCGTTTGTACCATATGAAAATCTGCGTGGAACAAAGTTTGATATGAAGAAGTCGGCTAATTACCTTTCACTTGATGGGGACTGGAAATTTAATTGGGTTGAGAATGCTGATCAGCGTCCAACAGATTTCTTCCGTACCGATTTCGATGATTCTCAGTGGAAGACCTTTCCTGTTCCTGGTATCTGGGAGGTGAATGGCTATGGCGACCCTGTCTATGTGAACATTGGTTTTGCATGGCGTGGTAACTTCAAGAACAATCCTCCAGAGGTTCCAATTAAGGAGAACCATGTTGGTTCTTATCGTCGTACTATTCGCATACCAGACAACTGGGATGGTAAACAAGTAATCGCTCATTTTGGCTCTGTGACATCTTGTGTATATCTGTGGGTGAATGGTAAGTTCGTTGGCTACAGTGAAGACTCTAAGATTGGACCAGAATTTGACGTAACGAAGTATCTCAAGAAGGGCGATAACCAAATTGCTTTCCAAGTATTCCGTTGGTCAGATGGCAGTTATTGTGAGGATCAGGACTTCTGGCGTCTCAGTGGTGTTGCTCGTGAAAGTTATCTCTATGCCCGTGATGCAAAGCAGCATTTGAAAGACATTCGTGTAACTCCTGACCTCGTAAATGATTACAAGGACGGTACGCTTAGCGTCAATCTCCAGTTGGCAGGTGGCACAAAAGCTTTCTTAGTCTTGGAGGATGCAGACAATAACCTTGCTGCAAAGACAGTCGTTACGGCAGACAAGGCTGGACAGGCTACGGCTTTTATGGAACTCAGAAACCCAAAGAAGTGGACTGCTGAAACTCCTTATCTCTACAATCTCTATGTTTATGTAGAGGATGCCAAGACTATTGAGACTATCCCGCTCAAAGTTGGTTTCCGTAAGGTTGAAATCAAGAACTCGCAGGTATTAGTCAATGGTCAACCTGTTCTCTTCAAGGGAGCTAACCGTCATGAGATGGACCCAGATGGTGGTTATGTTGTGACACGTGAGCGCATGATTCAGGATATCAAGCTGATGAAGCGTTTGAATGTCAATGCTGTGCGTACTTGTCACTATCCTGACGACCCTATTTGGTATGACCTATGCGACGAATATGGACTCTACGTCGTTGCTGAGGCTAACCAAGAGAGCCACGGCTTTGGATATAATAAGGATGCAGTATCGGGTAGTCCGCTCTTTGCTAAGCAGATTATGGAGCGTAATCAGCATAATGTTGGAACGAAGTTCAATCATCCAAGTGTCATTTTCTGGAGTCTTGGTAACGAGACTTGCTACAGCAAGAACTTCGATGATGCATACGATTGGATTAAGTCGCAAGACCAAAGCCGTCCTGTACAGTATGAGCGTGCAGAGTTGAATGGCTATGCTACGGATATTTTCTGCCCAATGTACTATTCTCCAAAGGCTTGTGAGGATTACTCAAAGAACGCTCAATACACTCGTCCACTTATCCAATGCGAGTATAACCATACGATGGGTAACTCTGGTGGTAACTTGAAGGAGTACTGGGACCTTGTTCGTAAGTATCCTAAGTTCCAAGGTGGATTTGATTGGGACTTTGTAGATCAAGGCTTACACCGCAATCCAAAGTTTGATGCTTCTCGTAGGTTGGAAGATTATGAGCGTGCTGCTGATGCAGCAGATGTGAAGACGGAATACACATACGGTGGTGACTATAATAAGACTGACCCATCAGACAACAACTTCAACTGCAATGGTATGATTGGTCCTGACCGTCAGTTGAATCCACATGCTTATGAGGTTGCCTATGAATATCAGAATATCTGGGCTCGACCAGTTGACCTCAAGCAGGGCAAGATAGCTGTTCACAACGAATACTTCTTCCGTGATCTAAGCAACTATCGTATGGAATGGAGCCTTGTTAACGAGGGTAAGGTTGTTGAGAAGGGTGCGATTGAAGAACTGAATATTGCACCACAGCAGACTGTTGAATACACATTGCCAATAGTTGGTAAGGAGTTTGATGGTGAAGTTCTCTTGAATATCGACTTTAAATTGAAAACTGCTGAGCCATTGATGGCAGCTGGTCAGACTGTAGCAGAAATGCAGATGGAGGTACAGCCTTGGCAGCCAATGCCAAAAATGGAGCCTGTTGTAAAGAATAAGGTGAAGGTAACAGACAATGTAAAAGAAGGTGTTGTACGCTTTGCAGGCAACAACTTCGATCTTGTATTCGATCGCAAGACAGGTTTCCTCAGCAGTTATCAGGTTGATGGTCGTAATTTCTTGGGCGAAGGTGGTAGCTTGAAGCCTAACTTCTGGCGTGCTATGACAGACAATGATATGGGTACTAACTTCCAAAATCGCCTGTCTGTATGGAAGAATCCTACAATGACATTGAAGTCATTAGAGGTTGATAAAAAGATGAATCGCCTCACAGCAGAATATGATTTGCCACAAGTAGGTGGGCAGTTGTGCCTTGTTTACCATGTTGCAAGCGATGGTGCGCTCCATGTAAGTATGGATATGGAAATGAAGGAGGGCAGCAAAGCTCCTCAACTTCCACGTTTCGGAATGTTGATGCAGTTGCCTTATAATATGGATAAGTCGGTGTTCTACGGTCGTGGACCTATCGAGAACTATGCCGATCGTAAGCTTTCACAGCGCATCGGATGCTATGAGCAGACTGCTGACAAGCAGTTCTTCCCTTACATTCGTCCACAGGAGACAGGTACGAAGAGCGACATTCGTTGGTGGCAGCAGACTGATAATAGTGGTCGTGGATTCAGAGTATTGTCTGATGAGGCTGCTTTCTCTGCCAGTGCATTGCACTATAACATCTCTGACCTTGATGAGGGAAGTGAGAAGCATCAGCGTCACAGCTATCAGGTGCCATTGTCTAAGTACACTAACCTCACGTTGGATGCAGCAATGATGGGTGTAGGTGGTATTGATAGTTGGGGTTCAGAACCTCTGAAGAAGTATCAGTTGCCAGCAGAAAGCCGAGCTATGCACTTCTGGATTGTGCCAGTGTTTTAAGCTGATAGTCATAAACTATAAAATAAAAACGCCTTTGCAGAACTCCTGCAAAGGCGTTTTTTGTGATTCTTCCGTTAAATTTGTGGATGCTTTCTGTATAGTTTTAGTGGAAGAACCAAAGTTTCTCTGACACATAAAACCTTTTTATTCTAATACTTCGAAGATGAATGAGGATTTGAAAAATCATTACATAATCTCGGATAAAACTTCTATGAATAACGGTAAAACCATGTGAAAAAGTAGGTTTGTAACCAACATAAAATCAGTTGGTTACAAATAGGTAAAGTAAAAGGTGCTTAATTGGACTTCAAAAGGGCGTTAGTAAGGGGCTTAAAGAGCACCTTTTGCAAGCCAATTAGCCGTCTTTAAGAAGCTAAAAGAGCATGTGTTGGTTTTGAGTTACACGAAAATAGTTTACAAATATATCTTCGTCTGTTTCTTATCTTAGGCGTTTCATCTTCTCAATCATCGTTGTATAAACCTCTTTAGACACTTGTCTGCCACGCAAAGAGCGAACTCGTGGCATACTATTGAAGTATTCGTCTTGTGATTGATACCATGCGTAATGAGCAATCTCTCGGGTACGAGCAAGGGAGATTGCCAATTTACCTGCAGCAGAAGGATTGACGGAAGAAAGGAAATACTTACCATCTTTCATCTCTAAAGCTAATATGAGATAATCTTTGGGCTGTTGTGCCGTACGAGGTTGTAGATTACGTGTGCGTACGGATATTGTGATGTGTCTGCCAAAAGTACGATTAATCTTGTCCATCATACCACGAAATACAATGCCGTGTGATGATGTGTCTTTCAGCCCAGTATAGGCAATAGAGTAGTGTATCATCTCATGAATGAGCACATCGTCTATCTGTTCTGTTGTCAGTTTATAATAGTTAGAAATGGAAATACTAAAGTCATAAAACTTTGTACGCCCCCAACTCATCTTTCTTTTACATGCCATCTGTCCTAAACGAGTCTTAGCACGCGACCACTTCAGCTTTGGTAGGGGTAGTTTACCGTCAAAGATGAGGTTGTTATAATGTTCAAAAGCTTGTCGAAGATAATCTATGGTGAGTTCTGCGTTCATTGTCGGAATAGGGCAGGATTATAAACAACATAGGGACAGACGGCTCCGTCTGTCCCTATACGTCTGTTATTTCTTTTTTTATTATAGTTTAATAGAAGAATGTCAATGTATAGAGATACACGACAGCAGCTGGTATTGCTAAGAGTGATGAGTCAAAGCGATCGAGCATACCACCATGTCCTGGCAGGATGTTACCGCTATCCTTGACACCGAGTGTACGCTTGAGAAGGCTCTCTACAAGGTCACCCCATGTTCCGAAGACCACTACGACGAGTCCAAGACCTACCCATGCAGGAATGCTCAGCATGTGAGGTGTAGCACCGATGTTTGCAAAGTAGCCGATGATACCTGCTACAATGAGAACGAGAATACCGCCACCAATGCTTCCTTCCCAACTCTTCTTAGGACTGATACGTGGGAAGAGTTTGTGCTTGCCGAAGAGCGAACCGCAGAGATAAGCACCTGTATCATTTGTCCAAAGGAAGATGAAGATACTCAATGGAAGAAGGAAATCAAAGGTTACCTGTCCCATCTCACCCTGCTGGAAAGCTAATACGTTAATCATAGAGAAAGGCAATGCGATATACATCTGTCCTAACATCGTGTATGCCCAGCTGTTGATAGGGTTCTCATTCTTCAGATACAGTTCTGAAACCAACAGGTAGAGAATCGTCAGAATGTAGGGTACAAAGATGACGAAGCCCTCAACTGGTGTCAGACGTAGTCCTGCAACCGATAGGAAGAAATAGACTCCCGCTATGGTTGAGATAAAGCGGTTTACCTTTACTCCTTTGATATTATTCACCAATCCTGTGTATTCCCAAATGGAAAGACCTGTGATGAGTGCGAAAAGAGCAATCAGCGCGTGAGGGTGAAGGATACCCAACACCATCACGGTGACGAAGAACACGCCTGTAACAGCTCTGACAATCAGATTCTTTAGTTTGTCACTCATAACTGTATGTTTGTTTATAAATCACTTGCGTTGTCGTTACCTTCTTTTGCGATTCTTGCTTCGTGCTCTGCTTGTGCTTGCTTAACCTCCTCTGGCATGTCTTCTAATTTAGGCTGAGACTTCTCTTCCTGCTCAAGCAATTCTTGTGTACGGCTTACCCAAGGGCGCTTTCCGAAGATTTCCTCAACGTCTTCTGCCATGATTACCTCACGTTCTATGAGAATCTGTGCCAAACGGTTATGACCCTCTTTGTGCTCTGTCAGAATCTGTTTTGCACGCTCATACTGTCCGTTAATCATCTTTAGTACCTCTTCGTCGATGGTCTTAGCCGTCGTGTCAGAGTATGGCTTCTGGAAGTTATATTCATCATTGTTATAATAACAGATGTTTGGCAACTTGTCACTCATACCTGCATAGGCTATCATACCGTATGCACTCTTGGTCGCACGTTCGAGGTCATTCATTGCACCTGTTGAGATATGACCAGTGAAGAGTTCCTCTGCAGCACGTCCACCGAGCAATGAACACATCTCGTCAAGCATTTGTTCTTTTGTTGTGATAGGACGCTCTTCTGGCAGATACCATGCAGCACCGAGTGCCTGACCACGTGGTACGATGCTCACCTTTACCAATGGGTTGGCATGCTCACAGAACCAACTGATGGTTGCGTGACCTGCTTCGTGAAGGGCAATAGTGCGCTTCTCGTCAGCTGTCATAATCTTTGTCTTCTTCTCTAAGCCGCCGATGATACGGTCTACAGCGTCTAAGAAGTCTTGCTTTGTTACCTCTGTGCTGTCGTGACGGGCTGCAATTAGGGCAGCTTCGTTACATACATTGGCAATGTCAGCACCTGAGAAACCTGGCGTCTGACGTGCAAGGAGGTCGATATCAAGATTCTTCTCTAACTTCAAATTGCGCATATGAACGAGGAAGATTTCCTTACGCTCTGGCAAGTCTGGTAGGTCAACGTGTATCTGACGGTCGAATCGTCCGGCACGAAGGAGTGCCTTGTCGAGCATGTCAACACGGTTAGTTGCAGCAAGAACGATAACGCCTGAGTTCGTTCCGAAGCCATCCATCTCGGTCAGAAGGGCGTTGAGCGTATTCTCACGTTCATCGTTTCCGCCCATAGCTGGGTTCTTTGAGCGAGCACGTCCAACGGCATCAATCTCGTCAATAAAGATGATACAAGGTGACTTTTCCTTAGCCTGATGGAATACATCACGCACTCGGCTCGCACCAACTCCGACGAACATTTCAACGAAGTCAGAGCCACTCATAGAGAAGAATGGTACACCAGCCTCACCTGCAACAGCCTTAGCCAAAAGGGTCTTACCTGTTCCCGGAGGTCCAACAAGTAGTGCACCCTTAGGGATTTTACCACCTAAATCGGTGTATTTCTTAGGATTCTTCAAGAACTCAACAATCTCTTGTACCTCCTGTTTTGCACCTGTCTGACCAGCAACATCCTTGAAGGTGATACCCATTTCGTTGGCTTTCTCATAGAGTTTTGCCTTAGATTTTCCAACGCTGAATACTCCACCACCTCCGCTGGCACCTCCGCCCATACGGCGCATGAGGAAGTACCAGATGCCAAAGAAGAATATCCATGGTGCAATAGAACCAAGAATATCAAGGAAAGTATTGCCTGACTTGTTCTCATAACTGTAGCCAACGATTTTCTTCTGGGCTACAGCTTGATCGAGGAAGGTTTCTACCTTATCAACCGAACCAATCTCCACAGTAACATAAGGGGCTGTACCCACTTCTTGTGTACCCTTCTTAAAGATGTCACGGATATGGTTTGGGTTTACATACATGCGTAGGGTATTGTCATTCCGATTGATAATTACCTTTGTTGCATAGCCTTTAGCAACGTATTGTTTGAACGTGGTATAGTCCTTGTCTATACCTGCACTTGACGGAAAAAGCCCATTCCCTCCAGCAAAGAATACTACTCCGAGGGCAATAATAACGAATATGTAGAGCCAATTCATATTGAATTTAGGCATATTCGGCTTGTTCTTTGGATTTGAATTGTCCATTTTGAAGTCTGATTTTTATATAAAAAGGTGATTACCAGGTTACTTTATCAGTCTAAATCTGGCAGAGTGGTCAACTTGGCGTCCTCCCAAAGGTGTTCTATGTCATAGAATTCACGTGTCTCTGGGGTGAAGATGTGGACGATAACGTCCGCATAATCAATTGCCACCCACTGTGCATTACCAAGTCCTACGCAGTTGATAGGCTTCTCACCAATCGTTTCGCGAACATAATCGCTCACTGATCCGGCAATAGCTTCTACCTGTTGTGAGGAGTTACCTTGGCATATAACGAAATAGCGGCAGATAGTACCATCGATCTCTGATAGGTCTGCAATAACTATGCCATGTCCCTTTTTATCTTGAATTCCCTTTGTAATTAATTCTACTAAATTCTTTGTTTTATCCATTAAATCACATTATAATATACGAGATGCAAAGGTAGCGCAAAAGGAATGAAGCACAAAATAAATTTCATTTTATTTAGCAATTTGTTCCTGTTGGGCTTATTTGGGCTATTTAGCAACGAAAAACTGTCTTTGAGAATATTTTTATCTCTTTTCATGAAAAAAGTGGGTAGAAGTTTTGGTAGTTCAAGAAAAAGTGCTAACTTTGCACTCGCAATTCGGAAATGAGTTGTAAAATCAATGGGATATGGTGTAATGGTAACACTACAGATTCTGGTCCTGTCATTCCTGGTTCGAGTCCGGGTATCCCAACAAAGTGAGAGAGTTGAGTTTTCAACTCTCTTTTTTTGTTTCATTCAATAGCTTAAATATTTACCTGATAGAGTATGAAGAAGTTATTTACAGCCATTTTGGCAGCATTTGGAATAGGTATGGGTGCATGTGCGCAGAATCCTTATACGGATGTAGATGTTAATCGTTTTGAGCAGATTATTAAGTCTGACTCTGTTCAGTTGGTGGATGTTCGTAAACTTGATGAGTTTGCAGAAGGGCATATTCCAGGTGCAATACATATTGATGTGTTGACGCCTTCTTTCCTTTCTAATGCTCTTGCCAAGCTTGATAAGAAACGTCCTTGTGCTGTTTATTGCCGTTCTGGTAAGCGTTCTGCTATGGCAGCGACTCTTCTTGCCAAAGAAGGATACACCGTTACCAACCTTTTAGGTGGTATCATTGCATGGACTGAGGCAAAGAAGAAGACAGTAAAGGAATAAATAAGTCAGCTTTTAGGTTCTTCCGTTAAATACACAAACTGTAAATAGAACAAAGGCTTATACACTTGCATGGTATGACTATCTCAGATTAGATGGTCTTACAAAGCAGGATAAGCTACAAAATAAAATACAAATAGGTACGATGTCTATCCGACTTCGATTAATATCCTCATTCCCATATTATAGATATTTGTAAACAATTTTCGTTCGCCTTATAGTCAATATATGTCTTTTTGGCTTCTAAAAGACGCCTAATTGACTTGCAAAAGGTGCTCTTTAAGACTCTTACTAACGCCCTTTTGAAGTCCGATTAAGCATCTTTTCTTGTACTAATTTATAACCATCTGATTTCATGTTGGTTACAAATCTACTTTTTACATGTGTATTTGCCATTAGTTATTGGTATTTTATTTGAAAATATGTAATGATTTTTCAAAATCCTATCTGCGGGGTTTCATAAGTATAAAAATTATTGGTTTGCGATAAAAACAAAATATGTTTAGTATCTAATGACTGATTTGGGGTTAACGGATGAACTTACTTTTAGGGCATGTTTATGGTTGACAGGTACTCTTTCTATATCTCTCTCTTGGGAAATTCGTATCTGTTACGAATTCTTTTCACGGATGTAAATATTTCTTTTCATGAAGAAAAATATTTATGTTCACGATGAGAAATATTTTCTTTCATGAAAATAATTCGGCAATGACAGTTTGTTGCGAGAGGAATAATTGAGTTAGAGTAATAAAGAAAGGGGCAATTCTACAACGAATTGCCCCTTTTCTCGATTCTATTTCCCCTCAATTTATCCTTATATTGTTATGATATTGAATTGATAGGGATGTTCTGTTTTATTTGTTTTCTGCATCGATAGCCTTAATCTTCTGCTTCACCTCATCCATATCATCTTTGAGTTTCTGGATGCGACGATTCATTTCGTCAATAAGGCTGTTGCCCTTCTTTGAGCTAATGTTGAGGAAGCCGAGATTGTTCTCGTATGTGTTTACCTCCTGCTTTAACTGTTCAAAGCGACGGAGCAGACGACCACGCTCGTTGTCAAGTGCATCAATACCGCGGTCAGCAACCTTCTTGAGGTTGTTGCGGAAGTTGTCAACTCGTTTACGTGCTGCAGAGATATGGAGGTCTTTATAAATCTTATCCAATACCTCGTGGTAGTCCTTGTAGAGTTTATCTTTCTCTTTATAAGGAACGTGCCCCACCTTATTATATTGCTCAGTCAGCTTCTGTACCTTCTCTTGTAAGTTCTCACCTGTCTGTTCAACAAGCTCTTTCAGCTGGCTGATGATATCACGTTTCTTGTTTAAGTTCTCATGTTCCTCATTGCGAGAGTCAGCGTGAACAGCATTGCGAGCCTCGAAGAAGCGGTTGCAAGCTGCAAGGAAATCATTCCACAACTGGTCACCAATCTTCTTAGGAACCATTCCGATGGTCTTCCACTCTTTCTGTAAAGCGATGAGCTTATCAGATGTAGCCTTCCAATCGGTAGACTCACTCAATGCTTGAGCCTTTTCAACAAGCGCCTTTTTCTTTTCTGTATTCTCAGCAAACTGCTCTTTCAACTGCTTGAAGAATTCGCCTTTACGACCAAAGAAGTCGTCACATGCTGCACGGAAACGTTCAAAAATCTTCACGTTCATCTTCTGTGGAGCAAAGCCAATGGTCTTCCATTCCTGCTGGATAGCAATGATTTCCTTAGTGCGTTTCTCCCAATCAGCAGAAGACTTGTTCTCTTGTTTTGCAAGTTCTTCAGCCTTTTCGCAGAGCGCAGTCTTCTTTGTTAGATTCTCTTCTTCGCGTGTTCGGAGTGTTTCGAAGTGCTGTTGGTGACGCTTGTTGATAACAGTGCTGGCAGCTTTGAAGCGTGCCCAAATCTGCTCGCGAAGTTCCTTAGCAACAGGACCTGTCTCACGATATTCCTGATGAAGTTCCTGTAACTGGTGGAATGCACTGATAACATCTGTTTCTTCCGCCAACTTCTCAGCTGCTTCACAGAGTTTAGTCTTCTTCTCAAGATTCTTCTTGAAGTCGTATTCGCGTGCCTCACGGTTGAGGTTTAACAAGTCATAGAACTGCTCAACATAGAGTTGATAGTTACGCCAAAGTTCGTTAGCCTTCTCAGCTGGAACCATCTTGATTTCTTTCCACTCGTGCTGAAGCTTCTTGAACTGGTCAAAGTTCTTGTTAGCCTCTTCTGGAGTAGTAGCCATCGCCTTAATCTGTTCGATGATTGCTTCTTTCTTCTTGAGATTCTGCTGCTTCTCCTCTTCAAGTGCGAGGAAAGCCTTTTGTCGTTTTTCCTTGATGATGGTCATCTCTGCCTTGAAGATTTCTTCGTCCTCATCAGGCAATACCTGGTATTTCTCAGGGTCACCACCATAGTCGAGGTAAGCCTTTTGCTGTGCCTCACGCTCAACAAAATGCAGTTTGTAGAATACTGTTTTAAGGTGTTCTACTTCGGCTTTTTCAGGTGTTTCGTTACTGTCAGCGATTGCCTTCAGACGCTCTATAATCTCCTTTTTTGAACTATATGCCTTAGCTGCGAGGTTTGTTTCCTCGCTCTCAGACTGTGTTTCAACTGGCTGATTGAGGTTTTCTGCTGCATTCTCATTAACACTCTGCGCTTCGGAATTCTCCGTTGTAGCGTTAGTTGCAACTTCTTCAGACAGCTTAACTTCTTCTGTACCCTGATTCAGGGCATTTTCTTGAGAGTCCATCATTTCACTTTTTGTTTGTGATTTGGGTTTTTCCACATTTAAGGTTTCAGACCATTGCATAGATGCACGGTAGTCTTCTACCACTAATATATCAACTGCAAACTTAGATAAAAAGTTTGAAAGTACCTAATTTTAAGTTGTTTTTTTTTAATTTCTCTCTTCTAAAGCAGACGTTTACGGCGTAACAACCACCATGATGCAGCAGAAACGACGACTGATAAGAACATTGCAACAGGGAATCCCCATGGATTTGTTTCCATTCCATTGACAAGGTTCATACCGAAGAGGGAGGATATAAGCGTTGGCAACATCATAACAATTGACACCGAGGTGAGCGTACGCATCACGGTGTTCATGTTGTTGTTGATAATGCTTGAGTAGGTGTCCATGGTGGATTCAAGAATATCAGAGTAGATACTCGTTGTTTCTCGTGCCTGTGACATCTCAATATTTACGTCTTCAATCAGGTCAGCATCCAACTCGTCAATCTGCAACTTAAACTTCAACTTAGCCAAAAGGTTCTCATTGCCACGAATGGATGTGATGAAGTATGTAAGCGAATCTTGCAGACGACTCAGTCCAATTAGACTCTCGTTGTCTACACCTTTGTCCAAGTTGCGCTTTGCCTTTTCAATCAAAGTATTGATTTGCTTCAGTCGTTTTAGATACCACACAGCAGAAGAAAGGAAGAGGCGGAAGATAAGGTCAACATAATCAGTAAAACCCTCATTTCTCTTTTGCTGATAGCTGACAAAGTCGAGCATCATATTTGTCTCGAAATTGCAAACCGTGATGGTTACATCTTTCTTGTGAATGATACCTAATGGTACTGTTGTGTATGGGGTTCGTGAGCGAATTTCCTTTACGTAAGGGATACGGAGGATAATCAGCATCCAACCATCATCATATTCATAGCGTGCTCGCTCATCGGTATCGCTGATATCCGATAAGAAGTAGTCTGGAATGTGAAAAGTGTCTTCGAGTTCTTGCTGATCCTGCTCTGTTGGGCAAGTAACCTGAATCCAGCAGTTAGGCTGCCATTCCTTAATGGTATTCAGGGTCCCGTTAATGTTCCAATATGTCTTCATTAGCTAATCTCCATAGTTAAATAATAGTGTGGGGATTAGCAACTTCTTGTTGTAATCCTCACGCTTACAGTTTGAAATTCTCCGCGTGATAATCGTCCATTTAAAAATTACGTATTGGTTTTGTGACTGCAAAATTAGCTAAAAAAATCGGTTGTGGCAAACAAAAGATTAAGTTTTTCATTGTTTGGGAGGGGCTGAGAAGATGTGTCTGGAGATGAGATGAAGAAAAGTTGTAAGGATTAATATCATTTGTGACAATGTGTGTGTTTTTTGCTAATAGTATGTTATATCTTCTCGTCTTGTGCTTTTTTCTAAGCAACTTATGTATAGGTTAGCTTTTACTTGTTATATCCTACGATTGATTAAGTTCGCTATGACGAATCTCTCTTAACCTTTTTAATAGATGTGCTGATGGTCCGCACGTGTGGTGCTGATAGTTCGCACACATGGTGCTGTTGGTCCGCACGTGTGGTGCTGAGTACTAAATAGGATGCAGAATGTAGTTGGATTGAGGGCAATGTTATGCTTTTGAATCACATAACTGGCGTGCCAAAGCCTTAATCTCTGCTCTTGCAGGTTTTCCATTACCTGTTTGGGGAAGGGTAGGAGCGTGGAAGATGAAACGAGGTTGCCAGAACTTTGGAAGACGTTGTTGGCAGAGTGTTCTGACTGCATTGGTGTCGTCTTGTGTAGTGAGTAAGACCACAGCTTCTCCAAAACGCTCGTCAGGGCAGCTTGTTATAGCAAAATCGGTTGTAAGAGAGGATTTCAGTAGGTGTTCTACTTCCTCAATCTGAATCTTAATGCCACCAGAATCAATCACATTATCTTTTCGTCCAAGGATGCGGAAATAAGGAGTATTAAGTCCTTCCTTCGTGTCCGTAGTACGAATTTCAGCTCTGTCGTTGGTGACTAAAGGGTGAGAGCAAACGGCAGGGGCATCAATGACAAGGCAACCTTCTTCATTGAGCCATACTTTCACACCATTAAAGGGTTTATACCATTCGCTGGCATCAGGTCCATTCAAACGTCGGAGCGCAATATGTGAGAGGGTTTCCGTCATCCCGTAGGTACTCCAAACAGCGTTAGGGAAATCCTGTAAAGCAGCTGACAGTTTATTATCGACAGCACCACCACCTATAATAAGATGTCGGATTTGGCGTAAACGTTCACGCTCTATAGGTACTTGTAGAGAGTTATAGACCTGCAGTGGTACCATTGCTGCAAAGGTTATCTCCTCGTAGGAAATACCAGCGTCAGATAAAGACTTGTCAGAGAGAGGGTGTCCTGACGGTGTTACGTTCAGCAGGCGTAGGTTACGCTCAATACTTCTTACCACTACCATCTTTCCTGCAATGTAGTCGAGTGGCATACAGAGTAGGGCGGTATCGTTAGTCTTCAAACCAAGGAAATCGCAGGTGATGTGGGCTGAATTGAGCATACGTTGCTTCTCCACCCACAGCGGTTTTGGCTTTCCAGTTGAGCCACTGGTATGCACAAGGAGTTGTGGATTATCATTATGCCATTCTGAAAGGAATTCCTGTAGTGTCATTGTTGTTTTATTTTATACTATTAGGCTAATTAGGCTAATAGGGCTAATTAGCCTAATAATAATTTTCTTAATCGCTTATCCAAAGCTGGTCGCCCCTTATTTCTAATGGCATTGGGATATTATCGGTGAAGAGTTGTCCCGTACCTAAGCCTTGTGGAGTGGTGATGTTTGGACCGTAGATGTCAGCTGTTAGCTGGGCGATAGCATTCAGTCCAATATTACTCTCAAGTGCTGAGGTTATCCATGAACTGATATTACGTTCCTCTGCCATTGCAATCCATTCTCTTGTACCTATCATACCACCATGCAGACTTGGTTTGAGAATGATGTATTGTGGGCGGATAGTGTCGAGTAATAAGGTTTTTTCTGTAGGGTTGTTGACACCGATAAGTTCCTCGTCGAGGGCTATCGGTAGGGGAGAGTCAGCACACAAGCGTGCCATCTCCTGCCATTGATGCTGGCGGATAGGCTGCTCTATGGAATGGATATCGTATTGTGCCAATGCTTCTAATCGTTGCATAGCATCTTCTGGAGCAAATGCTCCGTTTGCATCAACGCGTAGTTCCACTTGTTCACGTGTGAAAGTTTGACGGATATGGCGTATAAGGTCGAGTTCTTTCTCAAAGTCAATTGCACCAATCTTCAACTTTACACAACGGAAGCCAGCCTTGAGTTTCGTTTCCAATCGCTGATACATCTCATCAAAAGTTCCCATCCACACGAGTCCATTGATGGTGATTCCTTCCTCTCCACGTCCAAAAGGTGTGTTGAAAAGATTAATACTACCTTGAGCATCTAACTGTGCCTTGGCCGTTTCAAGCCCAAAAAGCATGGACGGATAAGGGCGCATGGAATCAATATCAATAATCCCTGTGTGGCAGAAGTCTTCACAGAAACTGCGGAGCTTCTGCTCATATTCCTCGTCAGTCATGGCATCGCAAGATAGATCGGGGAGTGTTGCGCATTCCCCAATACCCACTACGTCAGGCTGATTCGTGTCAGACAGTGTGACATAATAGCTCTTCCTTGTTGTGTAGACACCGCGTGAAGTACCTGCAGGGCGGAGGAAGTGGAGGGTGCGGGAGGAGATGTTTATCTTGTACATTGTAAGTTCTTTATTGTTTGTTTCTATATTCTATTCTTGCTCTTGTCATTTGCTCGCGTATTCCACCATGTTTAATGAAATCATCTTTGATATGGTCTAAATATTTTCTAAGTATCACATCCTCTTGATAAATCAATGTAATGGCAATGTTAGCTATTGTTTCATCTGTGCGTACTTGAATCGCATTGCGATAAAAAGCAGACTCGTTATGCTTGGCACATACGCGTCGGGCAATGATTGCATTCTTATCATTTACATTCCACTTTATAAGATTTCGGACACGAAGATAATCTTCGTAATCAATTAAAAGTTCTTGAAGACTGGCACGTGCAACATTCACTAACTTTATTTCTGTTTCAGCAGAGGTCGTCGAGGCTGCACATCCTTCTGCAATATTTTGCTTCCCTGAGCGGGCTGCTTGTATCATCTGATCTATCGTCCTGTCGTTTCTATCCAAAAAATGGTGGGCAAAGTAATAGGTAATATCATAAATGCATTCTGCTTTCTGATAAGCTATCAGGTTGCGATAGTTGCCCTTTTGTGGCAAAAAAGGTGTTCCCATGATTGTTTCTTAGTTGTTGGTAATAAAGGTTCTGTTAGATTTATTGGCCTAATAAGGCTAATTAGCCAAATTGTTAATAAGTTCTATAGTCTTTGTTTACTAAATGGTTTCATTGGGCTTATTAGCCTAATTAGGCCAATAAGTCCAATAGCTAATTATGGGAACTGTGGATACTTGTCAAAGTCAGGCTTACGCTTTTCGAGGAAAGCCTTGCCACCTTCCTGTGCTTCATCAAGTGTATAGTAGAGCATGGTGGCGTCACCTGCAAGTTCCTGAATACCTGCCTGACCATCAAGTTCGGCGTTGAAGCCAGCCTTCATCATACGGAGTGCCAATGGAGAACGCTCTATCATCGTCTCAGCCCAGTCTATACACTCGTCTTCGAGACGGTCGAAAGGAACCACCTTGTTGACTAATCCCATTCGTTCTGCTTCTACAGCAGAGTACTGACGGCACAAGAACCATATCTCACGAGCCTTCTTCTGCCCCACGACACGTGCTAAATAAGATGCGCCGAAACCAGCATCAAAAGAGCCAACCTTTGGTCCTGTCTGTCCGAAGATAGCATTGTCTGAAGCAATAGAGAGGTCGCACACCACGTGAAGAACGTGTCCACCACCAATGGCATAACCATTAACCATAGCGATGACTGGCTTTGGAAGACGTCGAATCTGCATCTGCAAGTCAAGTACGTTGAGGCGTGGAACACCGTCATTACCGATATATCCGCCATGTCCCTTTACGTGCATATCACCGCCAGAGCAGAATGCTTTGTCGCCAGCACCAGTCAAAATGACCACGCGGATGTCAAGGGCTTCACGACAGTAGTTGAACGCCTGTGACATTTCCCACACTGTTTTCGGGGTGAAAGCATTACGATAGCGAGGACGGTTAATGGTTACTTTTGCTATGTGGTTGTACTCTTCAAAGAGGATTTCCTCAAAGTTAAAGCCTTCAATAGGCTTCCATTCTCTTTTCTCCATAGGGTCTTTTTGTTTATGATTAAATATAAGGAACTTGCCAAGTCAGCTCTAAAATGAATATAGACTGTGGCAAGTTCATTTTGTTAAAATGCTTGATAATAATCTTTCAGGGCTTGGGCATCCTCCTCTGCGTTTGTGAATACTTCTAAAAGTACTGGTCCTTCCTCCGAGTTAAAGAGCTTGTCAAGGTTCTTGTAAAGCTCCTCTTCGTTGCGTGCAGAGAGATAGACGATGTCGTGTGTTTGACAGATTCCTTCTGCAGAGGTTGTATGTTGGGCAGCAATAGCACTATCCCGATAAGGTGAACGCTCCAAACCTGGTAGCTGATGGAAGATACCTCCACCGCCATTGTTAAGTAAGAGGATAGAAAGATTAGGTGGAAGAGATTCGTTCCATAGTGCGTTCTGATCATAGAAGAAACTCAAGTCACCAATTACACAGTACACATCCTCTTCTTCTTGATGCGCAATAGCATAGCCAACAGCCGTAGATAACGAGCCTTCAATACCATTCACACCTCGATTAACATAGATATATTGATCAGAGAAGATGTTACCTAAACGCACAGCCGAGCTATTTCCATAGAACAATTCGCCATCAACAGCCTCTTCTCTCATCTTCTCATGGAAAGCCTTAACAGCCAACATTTGTGAGAAGCGTGGTCTTATCGTTTTTCGGATGGCTAAGGCTTTATCGAAAGCCTTGTTCCATAAGTTTACAAAATCCGTCTTTTTAACGTCTTCGCTCTCATTGGCAAAGATTCCGATAACATCCTCTGGTAAACCTTGAATCATATCAGTGGTGTGCATAAAAGTGTCGCAAAACTCATCAATCCCATTCACAACGATTGACATCTTGCACTTACACTCACGTAAGAACTGGCGGAGTCGTTTGCTGACAATCGTTCCTCCTATATATATAAGGTGGTCAGGGCGATAAGCTTCATCCTCACCAATCATCTTCAAGACTTCGTCAATGGGTTGTGCAGGGCAAATACTGTCATCTGCCAACTTCTCTTGAATAACGACAGCAACCCTCTTTAATGCCTTAATTGCCTCAAGCGAATTGCCCACAACCTCAGGTGTTAGCTGTCCAAGAACAACCATCAGTTTCTTGCCACGAAAGAAATCGGCTGCCATTTCATAGACACAAACCTCATTTGTTGCTGCATACATCAGGAAAATATTGCGTTCGTCAGGAAGTTGAGGAACGTTATATTCAAAGAGCGGTTCACTGATTGGCACATTGATATGCACAGGACTGCCATCATTCAAGCGTACTGCGTTCAATGCTTCATTGACTAAACGGTTGCAATACCAGCGTTCCTCTTTGTTATGAGGCTCTGGTAGTGTCACACTCTTACGAACATTTGGCTCCAATGCACGATGTTGTCGAAGCGTTTGTCCATCCTGTTGGTCAATCCATTGTGCTGGTCTATCAGCTGAAATAATAATCAGTGGACGTTTCTGATAGAAAGCTTCAGCTGCGGCAGGTGCCAAGTTGAGCAAGGCTGAACCTGATGTAACGCACACAACAACTGGCTCATTGTCTGCCAGAGTCATTCCTAACGCTACGAAACCTGCCGAACGTTCGTCGGTAACAGGATAGCACTCAATCTCGGGACAAGCACAGAGATTGTGTACGATAGGTGAGTTACGAGAACCTGGACACACAACGGCTTTCGTTATTTTTTCCTTTACGAGCAGGGCTGTAAGAATGTTTACGTTTTCTTTGTTGCTGTACATTGTGGGTGTTGGGTGGTGAATGTTGGGTGATGAGGGTTAGGGATATTGGTTCTGATAAGGCAATATGGCTAATTGGGCTAATAAGGCTTATCAGGCTAATCTCATTTTAACAACTGCCGCATAGTGTCAAGTTTGGCTTCTGTTTCCTGCCATTCATTCTCTTCATTACTCTCCTTTAAGAGTCCGCCACCTGCATAAAGGCGACACGTAGAACGAGAGAGTTGCATACAGCGGAGGGTGACATAAAGTTTTGCCGCACCTTTCTCACCAAGCAATCCACTGAAACCACTGTAATAACTACGGTTTAGCTGTTCATTATGAAGGATAAACTGCTGTGCCTCATCCTTTGGCATACCGCATACGGCAGGGGTAGGGTGGAAGGCGGTAAGGAATGTTCCGAGTCGTTGTGTGTCTTTAAGTCGGAAAGTGAAGTCTGTGCGAAGATGCGCCAAATGTGCTGCACGTGTAGTGTAAGGCTTACTTTCAGTAATCTCAGCAGCAAACGGTTGCAAGCAAGCACGGATATAATCAGCAACGAGTTGTTGCTCTTCTTGATTCTTAGAAGACCACTTCATATCCTCACCTTCATATTTCATCGTACCAGCTAATGCCATTGTCTGATAGCCCTCGGCATCACCGCGAAGTAGAACTTCAGGACTTGCAATAAGCCACATGCCTGTCTCTGCGGTATAGAAAAGTGCAATATAGGAGCGTGGATACTTCTCGCAAGCCTTAAGGAAAATGCTTCGAGGACTTGCGCTTTCGTCTTTTGTTTCGACTATCGAGCGTGCCAGAACTAACTTGCGGAATCTATTGTGTTCTAACTCTTTATGAAAACGGCAGAAGTCGTCGTGATAAGCCTCGCGAAGAGAAGGCGTTTCGTTAGTAAGTACCGCCTCGTCCTGCCAGTCGGGAATAGCATCAAAGCCCTTGCTACCGTCTAAAGGTAGAATCATTGAAGAACCTTTCTGATCATCTAATAAGTAAAGTGTGTTGCTATCATCGCAAAAGAAAGGAGCAATGACAAATCCCTTACGCCCATTAAGTTCAGCAAGTGAGGAAATAGCCGTTGGCTTCTCTGGTTGTGAATAGCAATGACAAACCTTTTCGAAAGGCTCACGATAGATAAAGAAAGAATCCATTTACTTCTCTTGTGGGGCTATGACGTAGTTGGTAACTTGTACACTTGAGATGAGTTCGTCTTCACCATTCTTGATATCAATATTCCATACGTGTAGCGTATGCCCTTTGTGAATCAGTTTTCCGTAAGCCGTGACAGTTCCACCGTATGGCATCGCCTTGACGTGATTGCCATGTACATTGATGCCCATTGCCATCTTTCCGGGGCATAACGCCATTGAACCGATACCAGCAAGATTCTCTGCAAGAGCCAAAGAAGCACCGCCTGCGAGGAAGCCAAAAGGCTGTTTGTTACGGTCGTCGACCGCCATTCTTGCCTTCAAAGTGTCGTCCTCAGGCGTAGAGATAAACTCCATACCGAGTGTACGGCTTAGTCCGTCTTCCTGATGAATACTTTTTATGATGTTTTCTACGTTCATAACCTAATCAACTTAATGTAATGCAAAGATAATAAAAGTTGGATAGATAACAAAATCATAGTAGGTTTAATAGGTATATAAGTATAGACAAAGGTCATGTTTGGGTGCTTTTGAACTTAGCTATAGACACCTTTAAACTAACCTATGGACTTGTTAAAGATGATGTTTTCGCTTCTTGCGGGCGTATTAACGCTCCGCACGTGTGGTGCTAAGGCTCCGCACCTGTGGTGCTGTTGGTTAGCACCAATGGTGCGAACGGCTAAATAGCTTGCAATATACTATCTGTGTGAGTGCAAGTGTTGGGATGTAAAAACGATATAGATATCATAAGCGACACCATGATTTAGCTTAAACCCCAATCGCTCATTAGACCACAATATGTATAGTTCTTCTTACTATGGTGTTGTTTCCTAACATCTTTTATTTTCTTATCGGCATCTTGTCTGCCTTCGTAACTTGACGTAGCCCGCTACGTCTGCGTTCCAAAGCCAAACAATCTGCTCGATAATAAAACAAAATATGTTTAGGCTCTAATGATCGATTGGGGTTTAAGAATATTCCAATGCCATAAAAAAGGAAAAAGCAGCTATAGTTTGCGAATTATTTAGTAAATTTGCATCCTATAAGAATATATTCGATTTAATTATAAATATGAACGTTTTAGAATTATCTGAGCAGGAAATTGGTCGCCGCCAAAGCCTGCAGGAATTGCGTGAGATGGGGATTGATCCCTATCCAGCAGCAGAGTTTCCAACGAATGCTTACTCTACTGATATTAAAGAGCAGTTCAAGGAGGACGAACAGCGTGAGGTTGTAATCGCTGGTCGTATGATGGGACGCCGTGTTATGGGCAAGGCTTCCTTCGCAGAGTTACAGGATAGCAAGGGTAGAATCCAGGTTTATATCACTCGTGACGACATCTGTCCGGGTGAGGATAAAGAATTTTATAATAAGGTTTTCAAGAAGTTGCTCGATATTGGTGACTTTATCGGAGTGAAGGGTGAAGTGTTTAAGACACAGATGGGAGAAATCTCTGTTCATGCTAAGGAGATTACCGTTTTGTCTAAGAGCTTGAAGCCACTGCCTGTTGTTAAGTATAAGGACGGTGAGGCATACGATAAGTTTGAAGACCCAGAGCAGCGTTATCGTCAGCGTTATGTTGATCTCGTTGTGAACGATGGTGTGAAAGATACTTTCTTGAAGCGTGCTACCGTATTGCGTACAATGCGTAAGTTCTTCGATGAGGCTGGTTATACAGAGGTAGAAACTCCTACCTTGCAGAGTATTGCTGGTGGTGCAAGTGCGCGCCCATTCATTACTCACTTCAATGCCCTCAACGTTGATATGTATATGCGTATCGCAACAGAGCTTTATCTGAAGCGTCTGATTGTTGGTGGTTTCGAGGGTGTTTATGAAATCGGTAAGAACTTCCGTAACGAAGGTATGGACCGTTTCCATAATCCAGAGTTTACTTGTATGGAACTTTATGTACAGTACAAGGACTACAACTGGATGATGTCTTTCACTGAGAAACTTCTTGAGAAGATTTGTATAGAGGTGAATGGTAAGCCAGAGGTACAGGTTGGTGACAAGGTTATCAGCTTCAAGGCACCATTCCGTCGTCTACCTATCCTCGATGCAATCAAGGAGAAGACAGGTTTCGATCTCTATGGTAAGACAGAGGAGGAAATCCGTAATATTGCTGTTAACGAGTTAAAACTCGAAGAAATTGATGAGAGTTACGGTAAGGGTAAGCTCATAGATGAAATCTTTGGTGAGTTCTGTGAGGGTACATATATCCAACCAACCTTCATCACTGACTATCCAGTTGAGATGTCACCACTGACAAAGATGCACCGTTCTAAGCCAGGACTGACAGAGCGTTTTGAGTTGATGGTAAATGGAAAGGAGTTAGCTAATGCTTATTCAGAGCTGAATGACCCAATTGATCAGGAAGAACGTTTCATCGAACAGATGCGTTTGGCTGACAAGGGTGATGACGAGGCGATGATTATCGATCAGGACTTCCTTCGCTCTTTGCAGTATGGTATGCCTCCAACTTCTGGTATCGGTATTGGTATTGACCGTTTGGTAATGCTGATGACTGGTAAGGAATACATCCAGGAAGTATTGCTCTTCCCACAGATGAAGCCAGAACCAAAGATTCCACAGTCTTCTGTTAAGGAATGGGCTGAGCTTGGTGTTGCTGAAGAGTGGGTATATGTTTTGCGCAAGGCAGGCTTCAACCTCATCTCTGACATCAAAGAGGAGAAGGCACAGGGCTTGCAGCAGAAGCTCGGAGAAATCAACAAGAAGTACAAGCTCGGTTATGAGAAGCCTTCTGTTGAGGCTATTCAGCAGTGGATTGACGGAGCTAACGAAAAGTAAAAAGTAAATGGGAGAAAAGTAAAAGGGTAGAAAGTAGGATGAATAACTAAAAGAGAAGTATAACTATAGCAATGGTATAAGGTCATAATACAATGCTGATATTTCTCACTTTCTCTACTTTTTCCCTTTTTACTCTTATTCTTAACGTCTATGTTCGACATTGGTAAAATAGCAATCATAGGAAGCGGTAGCTGGGCAACGGCTATCGCTAAGATTGTTGTGGAGCATACGCATCATATCGGTTGGTACTTCCGACGTGACGATAAGATAGAAGAATTTAAGCGGAGACGACACAATCCTTCTTACCTCACAAGTGTAAAGTTTAACATGAATGAGGTGATGCTCTCTTCGGATATCAATAAGATAGTGCAGGAGTATGACACCTTGGTGTTCGTTACTCCTTCTCCTTATCTGAAAGCCTTGCTGAAAAAGCTGAAGACAAAGCTCAATACAAAGCTAATCTTAACGGCTATCAAGGGTATTGTTCCTGATGAGAACCTTGTTTGTTCAGAGTATTTCCATGAGGCATATGGCGTTCCATACGATAATCTTGCTGTTATTGGTGGACCGTCTCATGCGGAGGAAGTGGCGATGGAACGACTCACCTATCTTACTGTTGGCTGTTCTGATCTTGAGAAGGCACGTGCCTTCACGGAGGTGTTAGCATCAAACTATGTTAAGACTAAGACCTCTCCCGACGTCCTTGGTATAGAGTATGCTTCTGTATTGAAGAATGTTTATGCTATCTCTGCTGGTATTTGTTCTGGCTTGAAGTATGGTGATAACTTCCAAGCAGTGTTGATGTCGAATGCAATGCAGGAGATGGAACGCTTTCTTAATACTATCAATCCGATTCAACGGTCCATCATTGACAGTGTATACCTTGGTGACCAGTTGGTGACAGGATATAGTAAATTCTCGCGTAACCATACCTTTGGAACAATGATTGGAAAGGGATACAGCGTCAAGTCGGCACAGATTGAGATGGAAATGATAGCTGAAGGATATTTTGGAACGAAGTGTATGAAGGAGATTAATCGTCGTCTGCACGTCAATATGCCAATCCTCGATGCGGTTTATAACATTCTTTATGAACGAATCAGTCCACAAATAGAAATTAAATTATTAACAGATTCATTTAGATAAACACAAATGGAAAGTATTAAGTTAGACATCACGAAAGCCGCCCAGTTCTTGAATCCGGGCGCAGTAGAGGCTTATGCCCCTCACGTTGCTGCAGCTCAGGACGCTTTGGAGAAAGCTACTTGTCCTGGTAATGACTTTCTTGGATGGTTGCATTTGCCATCAAGCATTACTCCAGCGTTCCTTGCAGAGATTCAGGCGGTTGCCAATACACTCCGTGAGAAGTGTGAGGTGGTTGTCGTTGCTGGTATCGGTGGTTCTTACCTCGGTGCTCGCGCTGTCATCGAAGCTTTGGGTAACAGCTTCGCTTGGCTTGTAAATGACAAGAAGAATCCAACGATTCTCTTTGCAGGTAACAACATCGGTGAGGACTATCTCGCTGAGTTGACAGACTACTTGAAGAATAAGAAGTTTGGTGTTATCAATATTTCTAAGTCTGGTACAACAACAGAGACTGCACTTGCATTCCGTCTTTTGAAGAAGCAGTGTGAGGATCAGTTAGGCAAGGAAGCTGCAAAGGATGTTATCGTTGCTATCACTGACGAGCATAAGGGTGCTGCACGTGCTGCTGCAACTAAGGAAGGTTACAAGACATTTATCATTCCTGACAATGTTGGTGGTCGTTTCTCTGTGCTTACTCCAGTAGGTTTGTTACCAATCGCAGTCGCAGGTTTCGATGTTCAGAAACTTGTTGAAGGTGCACAGGTAATGGAGAAAGAGACTTCTGCTGACGTTCCTTTCGCAAGCAATATTGCTGCACGTTATGCTGCTGTTCGTCAGGGTCTCTACTCACAGGCAGGTAAGAAGATTGAGATTGTTGCTAACTTCCAGCCAAAGCTTCACTTCTTTGCTGAGTGGTGGAAGCAGCTCTACGGAGAGAGCGAGGGTAAGGATCGCAAGGGTATCTTCCCTGCAGCTTGTGACTTCACAACCGACCTTCACTCAATGGGTCAGTGGATTCAGGAAGGTGAACGTTCTATCTTCGAGACTGTTATCTCTATTGAGGAGCCTAATGCAAAGGTACTCTTCCCACATGATGAGGAGAACCTCGATGGCTTGAACTTCCTCGCAGGTAAGCGTGTTGATGAGGTTAACAAGATGGCAGAGCTTGGTACACGTTTGGCTCACGTTGATGGTGGTGTTCCTAACATCCGTGTCAGCGTTCCTACATTGAACGAGTACTACCTCGGTCAGCTCATCTACTTCTTCGAGAAGGCTTGCGGTATCAGCGGTCTTATTCAGGAAGTAAATCCTTTCAATCAGCCAGGTGTTGAGGCTTATAAGAAGAACATGTTTGCTCTTCTCAATAAGCCAGGTTACGAGGCTGAGAGTAAGGCTATTCAGGAAAGATTGACAAAGGAATAAGAACCTCCCCCAACCCCTCCAAAGGAGGGGAGAGAAGCCCCACCCGACGTCCCCGAAAGGGGAGGAGTTCCTAATGGAATCTAATTAAGATAGTGTGGATAGGGCATAAAGGAGATAATATTTTTAATGTATCCTCAAGTTCTTCACATAGCTGAGGGACTTGAGGATAATAATATATAATAAAGGTAAAGCAAGCAGCGATGACGTCTCAATCTCAGCAAGACATATCCTCCTTCGGAAAGACGGGTGTAAGTCCCAAAGTTGTTCTCTTTGATATGGATGGTGTTCTTTATGACTCAATGCCCAATCATGGCGTTGCGTGGCAGCGTGCTATGAAGGAATTTGGTATTCACTTCACGCTTGAAGACTCCTATGCAACAGAAGGTGCGCGTGGTGTAGATACTATCCGTAAGTATGCTAAGGCTCAACTTGCTAAAGAACTAAGTGAGGAAGAGGCACAGCAGATGTATGATGTCAAGGCGCGTTACTTCCATGAAATGCCTGAAGCAAAGGTGTTTGATGGTGTAATCGACCTTATGCAGAAGATTAAGGCAAGTGGATTAAAGATTGGTATTGTAACTGGTAGTGCACAGCTTCCATTGATAGAGCGTGTTACGCGTGACTTCGGAGAATTTGTTTCTAAGGATCAGATAACAACAGCATACGACGTTAAGCGTGGTAAACCTAATCCGGATCCCTACCTAATGGGATTGCAAAAGGCTGGTAATTATTTGCCTGAAGAAGGTATTGTTGTTGAAAATGCACCACTCGGAGTGCACGCTGGTGTTGCAGCGGGTTGTTATACAGTTGCTATTAATAGTGGTCCTCTGGCTGATTCAGTACTTTTGAACGAAGGTGCTAATATTCTTTTCCCTACTATTCGAGCGTTTGCAGATAATTGGGAATGTGTTTTGGAGAATCTTTCAAAGCGTTAATTAGTGCGTCTTAGCGGTTAGTAAAAGCGTTCTATGCCGTATAGTTTTGTACGTTTTAGCTCCCTTCGTTATCTATAAACCTCCCTATGCTTAATAAGTTTGTGTGCTATTGCTCATGATATTATCACAGAGTAACGCCTTAATAGTCCTTTCTGCTTTAATAATCCTACGTTGTTAGTATGTCTATAAGCTATCCGCACGATTGGTGTTAAGCCTCCGCACCATGTGTGCTTACCATTCGCACCATGTGTGCTGAGCCTCCACACGATGGCAAGGTGTGGAAAGAAAAGTTTATTATGGTCTATCCTTACTATGGAGAAAAGAGGTATATTAATGAGAAACGGCTTTTAAAAAAATCTCATGAGAAACGTTTTTTTGATGCAATACGCAAATCATCATTTTCATTTTTATTGCTGTCCGGTAAAACTTAAATAACATATAAATCCTTGCGGAATAGCCTTTATATAGGTAATTCCGCATTCTTTTTTGAAATCCAAGCCCCCTAATCAAATAAGTCAAGTTCTTTTGGTGGTGAATTTGCCTTTTCAGCTATTATGATGAGTTCATCATTTTGTGGATTTTCCATAAATGAGATGAAATCAGTGTAATACATCAGTGTGAGCCTCAGCATGGTTACCAGCTGCGAGAAGGATACGTGTCTTTTTATCATTCTGGAGATAACGGTACAAAGCAGATTGGCAATGAGTACCACCCATGTCTGTATCTGTATGGCATTTACACTGTCACCATAGAAGAAATGCAGTGGGAAGTTCTGTTTGAGCTGCTTGTAAAGGGACTCTATAGCCCATCTTCGCTTGTAAATCTCCTCAAGGTCCTTTACATCAAGTTCAAGGTTATTGGTCAACAGGACAACTGACTTATGTGAGTTATTACTCCACAGTTCTACACGTCTTGCTTCGTGCCGTATCTCTCCTTTCTCAAAGAGAATCTTCTTGTCTGTATGTGTAACCAGCCCATCAGGGCTTACATAGGTTACTGAGGACAACTCCGTATAGGTGAGATTCTTCTTCATCTTGGTCACATAGCATACCCCTTCCTCTGTAAGTCGCTGGAACTGTGCATAATCAACGTATGCTCTGTCCATGGTAAGGGTAGCATCCTTAGGAAGATGCACTTCTTTAAGTAGATAATGATCATGTGTGGCGGCAGAGGTAAGCTGTACGACCATGGGAACGCCAACATGATACTTCATCACCGTATGAACCTTCATACCGCCTTTCTTCTTACCACTCTTGGGGTGTCTGCCTACACCCTTGAGTATGTTGTCAAAAAGGGTAATCGTAGTTGAATCCATCATATACAGAAGCTTTTCCCATGTCTTCTGTTCACCTTTAGGGCGGCTGTCCGATAAAAAAGAACCATAACGCTCTAAGAGGTACGCATAAACGCTTGCAAAGAACTCTTGTGGGCGACGCTTGTTGGCATCAGCAAGCGTACTACGACGGACGACATAGTCGATGCCAAGATGATGCAGTTTGTTTACTTCAGCCTTCATGCCTATCTCCACTTCCCGAAGAGAATCAAAGTGTTTGAGAACACCGAAAAGCATTATGACAAGGTGAGTCCACCCATCAAGACGCTTCACATAAGCTTCACTTCGAGGTGTTTCAAGGCTGATTTGCTTGATTTGTTGCTTATCGAGTAATTTTATTACCTGATTATAGACCGGCTGTCCGATAAAATGTGTACTTTTGCCCATGTTATTGAAGTTTTATCGCAGAAACAAAAGTAACAAAAAGGGCTGAAATCCAAATACGGATTTTAGCCCTTAACTTTTATATGTGGAAAAGGTTTACCGGACAGCAATATTTCATTTTATACCTCTGCCTTGTCACAACAAAGAAAGTTTTTAAATCAAAATTTCCTGTCACTTCCGTCATTGGATTTTGATATCTAACTAATTGATATATAGTCTGTTTGTGCGAAGTGTTAAAAGTGACAGCAAATAGAAAACACAAATACTATGGTATTGTAGTGGCGTACTTCATAATTCGGGAGGTCCGAATAATTCTTTTATCTTCATAAAAGACTTTGAAATAAACAAAAATCGTGAAGCTAAAAAGCCTCACGATATTTATTTTCTTCCTTATCTTCGAGCATTGAAAGGTAGCTGTTATATCGACTTTCTGCGATATAATGTTCTTCAAGAGCCTTTCTTACAGCGCAGCCAGGCTCATGTGTGTGCGTACAGTTAGAGAACTTACATTCCTTCGAAAACTTGAATATCTCACGGAAGTAGCTTGTCAACTCTTCACGTTCTATATCAAAGGTTCCGAATCCCTTGATACCCGGTGTGTCAATAAGATATCCACCCATTGGCAACTCTAACATCTCACTGAATGTAGTTGTGTGCATACCCGTGTTATGTACATCAGAAATCTCAGCCGTACGGAGGTTGACATGGGGTAGGAGAGCATTGATAATCGTCGATTTTCCTACGCCACTATTACCACTCAAAAGAGTTACTTTTCCTGCTAATAACGGCTTCATCTTCTCTACGCTGAATTCATCTTTAGGTTCGGCACTCGCCTGTATCTCTATGCATTGATAACCGATGGTTTCGTAGAGATTCATTACTGCATGCTGGTAACGCAATTCATCCTCATCCAACAAGTCATGCTTATTGAAGACGAGTGTTACTGGAATGCGGTAAGCTTCGGCACTGGCAAGGAAGCGGTCGATGAATGTGGTGGAGGTTTCGGGATAGTTTGTTGTGACAATCAAGAACGCTTGGTCGATATTAGCAGCAATGATATGGCTCTGCTTAGAGAGGTTAGGTGACTTTCGGATGATATAATTCCTACGGTCTTCTATCTCTGTGATGAAAGCCGTTCCCTCCTGATTAGGTGTGATGACAACATGGTCACCAACAGCCACAGGATTAGTAGAGCGAATTCCCTTCAGGCGGAAGTTGCCCTTAATCTTGCTATCTATTGTCTTGCCTTCCTCAGTCTTCACCGTGTACCAGCTACCTGTGTTCTTTATTACTAAGCCGCGCATAAAAATAAAAAAGAGTGGCCCCTCCCCCTTACCCCTCCCCCAAAGGGAGGGGAGTAATATGTACCGACTATCACAATTCTATTCAAATTAATAGCGGTGACTACTCCCCTCCCTTTGGGGGAGGGGTAAGGGGGAGGGGCCGTTGTGTGCTTTATTAAACGGTCATAATCTCTTTCTGCTTATCCTCTAACAGCGTGTCAACCTGCTTGATAAACTTGTCATGAATCTTCTGCAAGCTGTCTTCAGCATCCTTCTCGTTGTCTTCAGAAAGACCGTCCTTGATAGCTTTCTTCAGTTTCTCCTTGATATCAGAACGAACATTGCGAATCTCGACCTTTGTACGCTCACCAATCTTGTTACACTGCTTTACTAAGTCACGACGACGCTCCTCTGTTGGCTGAGGCAAGTTCAGACGAATCAACTCACCATTGTTCTCTGGTGTGATACCAACATCAGAGTCCATGATAGCCTTTTCAATATCTTTGATAGCCTTCTTATCCCATGGCTTGATAGCAATGGTACGTGCGTCAGGCACCATGACTGAGGCAACCTGATTCAAAGGAACCTTTGAACCATAAGATTCTACTCGTACACCATCGAGGATGGCTACGTTTGCACGGCCAGCACGGATGCGCTGCAACTCATCACCGAGATACATCGTTGCCATTTCCATGCGCTCGCTGGCATCATTTAATGTCTGCTTAACGTCTAACATATATTCGTAATATTAAATTTCTACTTTACAAAAATAGGTATTAATTCGGATATGCACAAGATTTTACTTTACTTTTTTGTCAAAACAAGGTTTTCTATCCTTTCTATTGAAAGAGGTCTTGTGTTTCTGCCATTAGAAGTTCGATGATACGTTCCAAACCTTCTTTATCGTCTTCGTTGAAGTCGTTGAGACGAGTGCTATCAATGTCGAGTACACCACGGAAAGTATGTGAGTCATCATACATTGGAACAACAATCTCACTACGTGAAAGACTACTACAAGCAATGTGTCCAGGGAATTTCTCTACGTCGGGAACAATGAGGGTGCGTCCTTCTTTCCATGCCTTTCCACAGACACCCTTACCGAATGGGATGACGTAACAGGCTACTGACCCCTGAAAAGGACCTAATCTCAACATATTTCCATTCTCTTGGAGATAAAAGCCCACCCAAAAGAAACGCTCAGGAAAGGTGTCATGCAATGCTGCTGACACATTTGCTAAGATACCCACAAGGTTTGTTTCATCCTTAATAAGCTCGGCAATCTGTAGTATGAGTTGGTTATATTGTTCTTTTCTTGTCATTAGGAGTTATACTTCTTCCTATTTATTGTCCAATAATTTTCAACTGTTCCTCAACCATGTTTGTTAGTTCAACAAACTGAGCGATAGATAATTGCTCTGGACGTTTGGTCATAATGTCTTGCTCATAGAAACCATCAGTAGGTTTAATCGCATTGAATATCTGTCGTAAGCTCACACGTAACATCTTACGACGCTGGTTGAACACAGTCTTCACCACACGTTTAAAGAGTGCTTGATCACAGCCAATGTCCGTCACTTCGTTGCGTGTCATACGGATAACGGCACTCTTAACCTTTGGAGGAGGGTTGAAGACATTCTCATCTACGGTAAAGAGATATTCCACATTATACCACGCTTGCATCAAGACGGATAAGATACCATACGTTTTTGAGCCAGGTTTAGCAGCCATACGCTGTGCAACCTCACGTTGTATCATACCCGTACAGCAAGGGATAAGGTCCTTGTATTCAAGCATCTTAAAGAAGATTTGAGACGAGATGTCGTAAGGATAGTTGCCTGTCAACACAAACTGTCTACCATCAAAGACTTCATTTAAATCCATGAGGAGGAAGTCTTGTCCAAGAATATTCTCACGTAGCTTAGGGAATTTCTCGTAGAGGAAAGCAACACTTTCCGAGTCTATCTCTACAGCTTTCACTTCACGTGGCTTCTCAACAAGGTATTGAGTAAGGACACCCATACCTGGTCCAATCTCTAACACTGGGATATCTGGACAGGTATCAACGGTGTCAGCAATCTGGCGAGCTATGCTTAAGTCAGTGAGGAAGTGCTGACCCAAATTCTTCTTTGGCTTGACTAATTTCATAATTTTTCTTTATTTGCCTACAAAGATACTCATTTTATTTTGCATTAAAAAACATTTTAATTATCTTTGCTCCATTATATGAGGACGAAGAAACTGTTCAACAATACTGTGAAGATTGCATTGCCGTTACTACTTGGAAGTGCAATCCTATATTGGATGTATAGGGGATTCGACTTCTCCAGTATCAAACATGTACTGCTACATGAGATGAACTGGACCTGGATGATTCTCTCACTCCCTTTCGGCATACTGGCGCAGGCTTTTCGTGGGTGGAGATGGAAGCAGAGTCTTGAGCCTATCGGTGAGCATCCACGCTCATCGGTCTGTGTTAACTCTATCTTTCTTTCTTACGCTGTTAGTCTGCTTATCCCTCGCATAGGAGAGTTTGCTCGCTGTGGAGTGTTGAATAGATATGATAAGATAGCCTTTCCAAAAGCTATTGGTACGGTAGTGACTGAGCGCGCAGTAGATACGCTTATCGTATTACTTATCAGTGCCACAGCCTTTTTGATGCAGATAAGAGTTTTTACGAACTTCTTTTCAAGGACAGGTACACGTATTGATGATGTCTTCGGTATGTTCTCACCAACGGGCTGGCTGGTAACGGCTATCTGTGGTGTTGCATCAATTATCCTCTTCTATTATGTGCTACGTCACCTATCTTTCTATAAGAAAGTGAAGGAGATGTTAGGTGGTATATGGCAGGGTATAAGTTCTTTGCGTAAAGTAAAGAATATTCCCTTGTTTATCTTCTACAGTCTGGCGATATGGGGAAGTTACTTCCTTCATTATTACTTGACATTCTATTGCTTTGATGCAACAGCAAACCTCGGTCTTTCTTGTGCGCTTGTTAGCTTTGTTGTTGGCTCGGTAGCTGTTATTGTACCAACGCCTAATGGGGCAGGACCATGGCACTTTGCAGTGAAAACAATGCTGATACTTTATGGTGTCGCAGATAATCAGGCACTCTATTTCGTACTGATTGTACATACTATTCAAACCTTGCTGGTGATTCTTTTAGGTGTTTACGCATGGATAGCACTAAGTTTTACGAAGACACCAGTGGCGTTGGGTGGTCCTGCAGAACTTACTCGCCCTGCAAAGTAATTGTAGAAGAAGATAGTTTTGAGCGAATCAATAAACAATGATAATAACCTTTTAAAATCAACATTATGAGTGAAATAAGAAATCTTAAGCCAGAAGGCCTTTGGAGAAATTTCGATGATCTGACACAGGTTCCACGTCCTTCTGGATTGCCAGAGAAAGTACAGAAGTTCTTGTTAGACTTTGCTGCAAGAGTTGGTGTTGAATCATACGTAGATGGTGGTGGCAATGTTGTAATGCGTAAGCCTGCCACACCGGGATATGAAAACCGTAAGACGGTTCTGTTGCAGGCTCACATGGATATGGTTCCACAGAAGGCTCCAGATAGTAACCATAACTTTGAAACAGACCCTATCGTGACACATATCGTGGATGGATGGGTATATGCAAACAACACTACACTTGGTGCTGACGATGGTATCGGTGTTGCTGCTATCATGGCTGTCATGGAAGACAAGACGTTGAAGCACGGTGTTGTAGAGGCGTTGATTACTCGTGACGAGGAAACGGGTATGTATGGTGTTAATGAGATGCCAAGCGGTGAGTTGCAGAGTGACATCCTTATGAACCTTGACTCTGAGACATGGGGCAAGTTTGTCATTGGTTCTGCAGGTGGTGTTGATATTACTTCTACCTTAGAATATAAGGAAGTTCAGAACGATGAGGAAGCTGCTGTTAAAGTAACTTTGAAGGGCTTACGTGGTGGTCACTCTGGTCTCGAAATCAATGAGGGGCGTGCTAATGCTAATAAGGAGATGGTTCGCTTTGTTCGCAATGCTGTTAACGAACTTGGTGCACGCTTAGCTTGTTGGGAAGGTGGCAATATGCGCAATGCTATTCCATTCAAGGCTGAAGTTGTTTTGGCATTGCCACAAGAGAACGTTGCTGCTTTGAAGGAAATGGTTGCTCGTCAGAAGGCACTTATCGAAGATGAGTTTAAGGGTATTGAGCCTAATGTAGAGTTCTTCGCAGAGGATGTTGAGAAACCTGCAAACCTTGTCCCTGCAGATGTTCAGGAGAAGCTAATCAATGCTATCTATGCTTGTCATAATGGCGTTTTGCGTATGATTCCATCTTATCCTGACGTTGTTGAGACTTCGTCAAACCTTGCAATTATACATATTGAGCCAACTAAGGCAACGATTATGATTCTTGCTCGTTCAAGCCGTGAGGACATGAGAGATTATATCTCTGCTCAGTTAGAGAGCTGCTTCAATATGGCTGGTATGAAGACTGTCTTCAGTGGCCAATATGGTGGTTGGGATCCAAACCCAGAGAGTGAAATCCTTAACCTCTTGAAGAAGGTTTATAAGGAGCAGAATGGTGTAGAAGGTATTGTGCAAGTAGACCACGCTGGTCTTGAATGTTCAGTTATCCTCGGTAAGTATCCAGGTATGGATGTTGTAAGTCTTGGTCCAACTCTCCGCAGTCCACATACAGCAAAAGAGCGTCTTGAGATAGCAACTGTTGAGCCATTCTGGAAACTTCTCGTTCAGACTTTAGAGGAGATTCCTGTTAAGTAGAGCCGATGAGGCTGTGATAAACAGCTGAATAGAGGATAAATAAAAGAATAGATAATAGAACTGTTTTCCGTCTTTCTATATGAAGATGGGAAGCAGTTCTTTTTTATCTATATTATTTAAGGTATAAACTTGCAATGCTAAACTTTTTTATTTATTTTTGTGGGCAAATCTATGAATTAGATTTGTTGTTAATTATAAAAAGAAATACGATGAAAAAGAATAGAAATACAAAGTCATTTAAAGCTTTGTTACTTGTCGCTTTGGGTATAGGTATTCTGTCTGCTTGTTGTGCACCAGGAGTTCGGAAAACTCCTAACGCTGCTCAGGTTGAGGATACATCTGCTGTTCAAGAGGATACATCTGCTGTTCAAGAGGGTAAAACCTTGAAGAAGGAAGATATCTCTAACGAGAATGTGATGATAGATACAGTCTATGGAGACTGGCATGTTCGGGTTGACACTGTTGATAGTAAGACTAAGGTGAAGAATTCTGATGAGTTTGTAAAGAAGGTGGTCGTGACGATTTCAAAGGGCGGTAAAGTCTTGTTTGATAAGAAAGTCTTTACACGAGAAGACTTTTGTAAAGGTGCGAACGAGGAATTTCAGGTTTATGCTGTTTTTCCCGACATAACTAACACTTCTGTTTATTTGCCAGTTTCTATCTGTTATCCAGAAACGGATGATGGTTTTACCGTCTGGTTGGCGTTGTCTAAAGATGGAAGTAGTAAGGTTTATCCTGTTCCTCTGGCATTGGACGAGTCAGACATGGTAACATCTTTTTATGTAAAGTACATTCATGAGTTGCAGCAGAAGCCAGTGGATAAGGCTTCACTATTGAAACTTGCCCGTGATTATGGCTCTCCTAAGTTTATGGAACAGCTGACAAAGGAAGGGGTGGATGTTGTCTTACCCGCAAAGGTGCTTGCTCGAAAGGATATGAAAGTAGTTCCAGAAGTTGAACTTGTGAAGGGTGGTTGTCTGGTAAGATTCTCTACTTCATACGATAATACCCAGCCTTTTGATTCAATACGTGTTGTGTTGAAGGAGCGTCAGGTCAAGATATGTGACTATATGATTGATAAGGTGATTCACTAATTTCTCAGTGTTTGTAAACACAAAGCAGGGGCGCACGCTACGTACGTCCCTGCTTTTGTTGTATTAGAATCGCAGTTAGAAAGCCCAACCAAAGGCAACGTATGGTCGGAAGTTCACTTTTTTGCTGGCGTCTTTAGAGAAAGTAAAGGCTGGTGTGATACCTGCACGGAACAAGAAACCATTGTTTGACACGTGGCGATAACCGATGTTTCCAAAGAAATAGTAGCCGAAAGTGTTACGACTTTCTCTGTAGGCAAGCAATGTCTTGATACGATATTCACCGATTGTGGGCTTCTGCTGCTCGACTGTCAAGGAAGAAGCTGGACCATTTACAAGCTCAATCCTTGTTTCGTGTACGTTATATATACCCAAGCCAGTACCTAAGCCGAGTTCAAGATTATTCTTCTGACTACCTAAGAGATAGTTTACTTCAAGTGGTACTACATAGCCACGGACATCTGAGCCCCAATCAAATAAGCCGGAATTTTTTCCATAAGCAAAGCTCAATCCCGCTCTCCAACCAAAACGTGTGTGGTCGTTGAAACGTGCATCATAGTTGATACCTGCAAGATTTGACGGACCCAACACTTCCAAGTAAACGGACTTGTTCTTTTCCAATCCATTAGATTCCTGTGCCATAACTGCTGTGTGCAAGCCAAGAAACAGTGCGAAAATTAGTAATTTCTTCATTCTTTTAGCTATATATGATTCTTTGTTGCAAAGGTATAAAAAAACTAACAAAAACAAACAGTATGCTGAGGTTTTATAGAATTGGGATAAGTATGTAGTCGTTGTGTGAGTTTTTATAGATGTAAAGGGAGTCGGATAAGGATGTTTATATTCGTATGTTTTGTAATAAAATTTCACACCCTCTATTTTTATTGATGCTTAATTGGCTTCTAAAAGACGCTCTTTTAGCTTGCAGAAGGTGCCCTTTTGAAGTCTTACTAACGCCCTTTTGAAGTCCAATTAGGCATCTTTTAAAATGGTAGTTTGTAATTAGTTGATTACTTGATGTTTACAGATGTGTGTGAAAAGGAGCTTTTCAATCCTTTTTAGACAATATGATATGAGTTTTTTGTAATAATATTTCGCAGGCTCTTGTAGTGGTTTAGATAGTGCTTTTCTGTCAAGATAATGGCTTGTTTTTATATAAGAATGCACGGCTCTTACATCCGTTTATAATTATTATTAGCGGAGTATGAGTCGTGCATTCCTATATTTTACAATGGCCTTTGTTGCAATGTCAGTGTGATATAGCCTTTGTCATGCTGTCTATTAGTTTGTTTTAGCCTATCAGACAACGATTTTAGAGTATTTCATCCTCATCCTCGTCCTCATCAAAACCAAATAGGGCAGGGTCGACGAAAGCATCCATCTGACGGCGGTCCTTCTTTGTTGGGCGTCCTGTTCCACGTGCTCTGTCGACGAAACCACTGATACGGCTCATCTCTAAGAGTTCGTACTGCTTAGCATCGGTCACATTCTCATAGACCTCAGGGATGAGTTTTGCACCAACACGTTGTTCAATCGGTTTGAGAACCTTGAACGAATAGGTGATTGGCGACTTCTTAACACTCACCACTTCACCCGCTTTGATTGTGTGGGAAGGTTTTACGTTGACACCTTTTATCGTGACACGACCATTCTTGCAGGCGTCTGCAGCGATGGAGCGGGTCTTATAGATGCGGGCAGCCCATAGCCATTTGTCAATTCTCGCAATATCGTTCATAGTCTCATAATATATTAAAGAGGATACTCGATTACTTCTTTCCGAGTTTATTAAACTGGTTCATTGTGATGTCGATGCCAGCAAGGGCAAAACTCTTGATGATATCTACGCCCAAGTCGATAGCTGGCTGAAGTTCTTTCATCTCCTCGTCAGAGTAGCGACCTAATACCCAGTCTACCTGTCCACCACGTGGATAGTCGTTACCAACACCCATACGCAGACGAGCATAGTTCTGTCCGATAAGTTGCTGAATATGTCCTAAACCATTGTGACCACCATTAGATCCGTTTCCTTTCAAGCGGAAAGCACCTAATGGAAGGGCAACATCGTCAGAGACAACCAAGAGTCTACTCTGGTCGATATTCTCCTTGTTGAGCCAGTAGCGCACGGCATTTCCAGAGAGATTCATGAATGTCGTAGGCTTCAAAAGAATAATCTTGCGACCCTTGACCGTTGTCTCAGCAACGAAACCATAACGCTTATCCTCAAAAACAATATTGGACGCTTTAGCGAAAGCGTCCAATACCATAAATCCTGTATTGTGTCTGGTTCCCTCGTATTCAAACCCAGGGTTACCCAATCCACAAATCAAATACTTGTCCAATTCTTATATTGAATTAATTATTGTCGTAGAGATTACTCTGCCGCAGCAGCTGCAGCAGCCTGCGCAGCCTGGATAGAATTACGTGTAGCCTTGATAGAGCAAACTACAACCTCCTTTGGAGTTACCAACTCAAGACCCTCGAAGCTCAACTCGCCAACCTTGATACTCTTACCAAGACGAAGCTCAGTAACGTTGATATCGAGGTGCTCTGGAATCTGCTGATAAGGAGCTTTAACGTTAATCTTACGGATAGACATGTTCATACGACCACCATCGCGAACACCCTGTGCCAAACCTACGAGCTTAACTGGTACACCCATAACGATTGGCTTCTGGTCGTTCACCTCATAGAAGTCTACGTGAAGCAGAGCGTCTGTTACTGGGTGGAACTGGAGTTCCTTAAGAACTGCAGTACGTCTCTCACCATCAATAATCAACTCTACAACGTAGATGTGTGGTGTGTAAACCAACTTACGCAACTCTGACATAGGAGCTGTGAATGAGAATGCTACTGGCTTGCCGTCCTGCTGTGCCTCACCATAGAGGTTACATGGAATCAAACCCTCCTTACGGAGCTGTTTAGAAGCTTTCTTTCCAAGGTCTGTACGCTTCTGACCTGTTACTTTAATTTCTTTCATAATTCTGTGTTACTCTAAATTAATATGAACTTTAATTCGCCATCACACACTGAGAGACTAAGGAATTGGAAATCTAATGAATATCACAACTTTCAATCCTCAATTTGCAAAAAGCGTTGCAAAGTTACTTCTTTTCAATGGATTGAGCAAGTATTCTCTAAAAAAACATAGAAAAAGATACTAATGTTTGCATGTACGAAGGAAATTTCCTACATTTGCAAAATAAAGTATTCAATACGAAACACAATCTTTTAGAAAAGACAATGATCAATAGGGAATTAATAAGAATTAAGATTGTCCAGTTAACCTATGCATACTATCAGAACGGTAACAGGAATATGGACAATGCTGAGAAGGAACTTCTTTTCAGCTTGGCGAAAGCGTATGACCTCTACAATTACCTCTTGGCCTTAATCGTATCAGTCACGCAAGAGGAGCGCCATCGCGTGGAGATAGCTGCAAATCGTGCCAACCGTGAGGGGACTGAGGCTCCCTCAAGTCGTTTTGTAAACAATAAGTTTGCTGTTCAGTTGGAAGAGAATAAGCAGCTTAACCTTTTCATGGAATCACAAAAACGTCGTTGGGAAGATGATATGGAGGCTGTTCGTAAACTCTGTGATCAGATTGAACAGAGCACTATCTACCAAGAGTACATGGCAAGTGATGATGATTCGTACGAGGCAGACCGTGAGGTGTGGCGTAAGATATATCGTACTCTCATACAGGAGAATCCTGATTTGGACGCTGTGTTGGAGGAGAAGAGTCTTTATTGGAATGATGATAAGGAAGTTGTTGATACCTTCGTTATCAAGACTATCAAACGATTCGACCCTGCTAATGGTGCTGATCAAGAACTTCTGCCAGAATATCGTGACGAAGAGGACCGTGACTTTGCACTTAAACTCTTCCGTTCAACCATCCTCAATGCTGACGATTATCAGCGTTATATGAGTGAGTCAAGTCGCAACTGGGATTTCTCTCGCTTGGCTTATATGGATGTTGTCATCATGCAGATAGCTATTGCTGAGATGCTTACATTCCCTAACATCCCAGTAACGGTAACCATCAACGAGTATGTTGACTTGGCTAAATTGTATAGTACACCGAGAAGTGGTGGATATATCAATGGTATGCTTGATACAATTGCACGTCATCTTATACAGATTGGTAAGATGATGAAGACAATGCCAGAGCCTCGTCAACATCGTTCTCGCAATGAACGCCAAGACGAAAGAGCACCGCGTCGTGAAGGACGTCGCCCAACGATTGCGCAAACTTCGGCTCAGCGTGTGGCTTATCGTCAGCAGCAAGCAACTGATCAGGTGGAAAATAAGGAATAAAGACATAGGTGGAAAGCTATTAAGAGCCGTAATGAAAAAGGCTTGTTCAGCATTATAATGATGAGTGTTTATAAAAGCCTCTCAGACGTTATGCTTGCCTATAGCCTCCTTTTCACGCTCATAAATTAAGAACATAATAACTGATAAATAATGAATACAACATTAATCCTCGCAGCACAGGCTGCAGGTCAAGGCAGCCCAATGCCTATGATTATCATGATGGTTGCTATCTTTGCCATCATGTGGTTTTTCATGATTCGTCCACAGCAGAAGAAGCAGAAGGAGATTCGTGCTTTCCAGAATGCCCTCTCAGCAGGTGATTCTGTTGTGACTGGTGGTGGTATCTATGGCACAGTAAAGCATATTGATATGACAACCAATAAGGTTGAAGTTGAGATTGCACGTGGTGTTGTTATCACTGTTGATAAGAACTACGTATTTGCAAACGTACAGGCTTCTCAGCAGGGGCAGACTAAGTAAACCTTATTGTAGAAAAGAAGGAAAGCATTTGATGAAAACAAGCAAATCGCTTCATACATTCAGTACCTTCAGGAACTTCTTGTTGAGGATATTCAACAAGGAGTTTCTGATTTTTTTGTTTTTCTTGGTATTGAGTGGAGGGTTCTGGTTGATAATGACACTGAACGAAACCTATGAGCGTGAGTTCAGTATACCACTTCGCATGACGGGTGTTCCTCGTAATGTGGTTATTACCAGCGACCTTGATTCTGTTGTCCGTTTTACAGTGCGAGACAAGGGATATATGATTGCGTATTATGGTCTTGATGATACATTCCGCCCTATCTATGTCGATTACAAAGTTCATAGTGACGGACGAAGTAAGGGAGATGTACCCATTGCAGACCTTCAACGTCAGATTTACCTTCAACTGTCAAAGAGTTCAAAGATAGCTTCTGTTAAGGCGGGAAAGTTCTCTTTCTCATTTAACTTTGGTCGTCATAAAAAGGTACCTGTACGCCTTTTGGGAACAGTAACACCAGGTGATAATTATTATCTTGTTCGTGTTGACTTTACTCCAGATAGCGTTCAGGTTTATGCAACTCGAAACGTGTTGGATAGTATACAAACAGTCTATACGGAGCGACAGCAGATTACCAACTTTACAGATGTCAAGGAGTTGACAGTAGACCTACGTAAGTTTACGAATGCCAAGTGTGTTCCTTCCAGAGTGAAGATGAAACTCTATCCAGATGTACTTACAGAGGAGACAGTTGAGGTACCAATTGAAGCTATCAATATGCCTGACAACAAGGTGATGCGTACCTTCCCAAGCAAGATAAAAGTGAAGTTTGTGGTAGGTGCCTATCGTATGCGTTCGATGCCAAAGAATGCGGAGACAAAGGAACTTCTCCCTGTTGGCTTCCGTGTTGTAGTTAACTACGAAGAGATAGAGAAGAGTAATAGGGAAAAATGTCCTGTCTATGTGATTAGTTCTCCTAATGGTGTAAGCAACGTACGCCCCGAAGTAAACATGGTTGATTATCTCATTGAGCAGCGATGATAGTAGCGTTGACTGGTGGTATTGGCAGTGGAAAGTCTTACGTCTGTAAGCTTCTTGCGGAACGAGGTATCTCTGTTTACGATTGTGATGCGCACGCAAAGGAATTGATGCGCACCTCTCAACCACTACAACAACAGCTTTCTGCACTTGTCGGTGAGGATGTCTTCCGTGATGGTGTCTTGCAAAAAGCTATCCTTGCTGCCTATCTCCTACAGAGTGAGGCGCATGTGCAAGCTGTCAATGCGGTGATACATCCTGCTGTAGCTCATGATTTTGAGCAGTCGGGTCAATCGTGGCTTGAAAGTGCGATACTCTTTGATAGTGGTTTTGATAAGCGTACCCACATTGATAAAGTAGTATGCGTTACTGCGCCAGAAGAAGTACGTATTCGTCGTGTGATGGCACGTGATAGTATTAGTAGGGAAAAGACCCTTGAGTGGATAGCACGTCAACTACCGCAAGAGGAAGTGATACGACGTAGTGATTATGAAATCATCAACGACGGTATACGTCCTCTCGCTCCACAGGTAGACCACTTGCTTTCCGTTATTTCAGAATAATTAAATTATAAACAAGAATAGATTAAAATGTTACAGACAATCCTTTCAATCGCAGGTAAGCCAGGTCTTTATAAGCTGGTAAGCCGTGGTAAAATGAATCTTATTGTTGAGTCGCTTGATGAAACTCACAAGCGTCAGCCAGCATTCGGTACAGACCGTGTGACGAGTCTTGCTGATATTGCTATGTTCACTGAGTCTGACGATGTTCCATTGGGTGAAGTCTTGGCGAAGTTGCGTGACAAGGAAGAGGGTAAGGTGGCTTCTCTGAACTGGCGCAAGGCTTCAGCTAAGGAGTTGCAGAACTACTTTGCAGAGGTTCTTCCTGACTTCGATCGTGACCGTGTACATACAAGCGATATCAAGAAACTTCTTCAGTGGTATGAAATTCTCGTTAAGGCTGGTATCACCAACTTTGAAGAGGATATGAAACCAACAGAGGGTGATAACATTGATGACAGATTGTAATATTACTTTCAAGTCAGAAAACGAAACAATAAAAGCACTGTGAGTTTGGACACAGTGCTTTTTTCTTGCCTATTCTAAGGGTAATTGACGGCTAACTAAAATCGTTTTGCATAGTTACCACGAAAATACCAGTCTGGAGTGTCAAGGTATTTGATCTGTGGATTAATGCTGAACCACTGATTAAAAATCTCAATTTCTTGCGCTGGCGTATAGCCTTGTGCAAGCAGGTAGACGGCTTCTCCCTTCTTGTTGACTGCTTTGTCTACAACAATGACTGTATGTCCGGGATGACCACCGTTGATAATCACATCGCCAACTTGCAATTCTTTGCCTGTAATAGTAGTTAACTCCTTTTCAAGTGAGGCTGTTCCTGCATACGTAAAGACGAGATTTAAATACTTACGGAATGTCTTATAAGAATAATCTGCAGCAGTGTCCTTACTATACCAGCACCGCCATGTCTTCTTATCAATGTGGATACGCTCTCCTTTTGCCCAACGAGCGTAATCAGCTCTGAAGCCATTGGTAAAGTTGAAGTGAATCTTGTCATACTGCTTTGTTTGCCAAAGCCATAAGGCTCTGAGGTAGATAACAGCGTCTGCACACTGTTCTACCTCTCCATGGCCAAAGTCAATGTCTACGACCGCACCAGCATAATTTCGCCGTTTGATGCTACCATTATAATAATGTAAGTCACTTCCAATTGGTTTAAGTGGTAGATTTCTTAAGAACGAACCAAATGTACCCTCAGTAAGTTTTACTTTTCTGTAGCCAGGGGGAGGTGTCAAACGTTGCTTTTTAGCAGTGGCAGCTTGCTCAACAGTGAGATTCTTCTCTGCTGATTGTTGTGATTGTCCGTTAGTCTTTCCCGAACAAGAAAGTAAGAATGCAGCCAAAATAATGGGGATAGTATGCTTTGTCTTCATCGTCTTCCTTATATGAATGTTATTGTCTCCACTCGCAAATATACGTATAATCTATTAACTTGTCAAGTTATTGTTATAAAAAGTGTTGTATGTCTTCTTGTTTTAAGGGCGAGTATAGGTGTTTTTCATATGGCTTTAGCGAAAGAACAAAAGTTAAGGATAAAACAGAAATATAGCTAAGACTGTCAGTCCACCTATTTTATTATTATTCTTCGACAGAGAAAATCTTTTTATCTTAATCCATTGAAGTTGTAGATAAGGTTTTGAAAAATCATTACATAATTTCGAGTAAAACAGCAATAAGTAAGGACAAAAATACGTATGAAAAGCAAGTTTGTAACCATCAGAAAATCAATTGATTACAAAGTAGTAAAGTAAAAGGTGCTTAGTAGGACTTCAAAAGGGCGTTAGTAAGAGTCTTAAAGGGCACCTTTTGCAAGTCAATTAAGCGTCTTTTAAACCCAAATCGGTCATTAGAGATTTTGGAGAACGAAGTGTTATGAATTACTATCAGTTATTGAAGAAAATATATTACTTCACTCATTATAATTGCTATATATCTTGTGTTTTCTGACAAAATGAAAGCGAAATTTTCTAATGACCGATTTGGGTTAAAAGCCAAAAAAGCATGTGTTGGTTTTGAGTTGCATGAAAATAGTTTACATATATTGGATGGTAAGGGAATAAACAGTTATCGGAAGAATCAAAAAAGCCCCCAAACATATTCTGTTTAGGGGCATATTCACCAATAACTAATCCATTTTATCAAGGTTCTTCAGCTTATAGCGTCAGAACAAAAACCTTTCATCAGGGAGTAGTGGAGCGTTTAGCCCACTGTAATCTGGCGTGCAATCTTCTGCTCTTCAACCTTAATCTTAGGCAAGGTAATGGTGAGTACACCATTTGCAACACGTGCAGCAATACTTTCCTTCTGAACATCATCAGGCAGAATCAGTGTCTGCTCATACTTGCTATATGCGAACTCGCGACGGAGGTAGTGAGCCTTCTGCTCGTTCTCCTCAGCTTTCTTTTCCATCTTAATGGTCAAATCGCCATCGCTATTGATATTCACATCGAAGTCCTCCTTGCTCAGACCTGGTGCTGCAAGTTCTACTATATAATCCTTTTCAGACTCCAGTACGTTGATAGCTGGTGCTGTTGGATTTGCCTTAGGCATATTTGTAGTGTTCAAAAAATCATTGAAAACCTCTGGTAACCATGAATTTCTATACATAATTTTATCTCCTTTACTTTAATTTGTTTGTTAATGTTTTGTACTGACTATTATGCAAGGAGCATACCATTAGAGCCTTTGTGACATTTTGTCTGTTCTTTCTGACAATTTGACCTATGAGCCATATTGGGATTATAGGGCTGATAAGCTTAATAAAACTATCTTTTGATTATAATTAATGTGTGTTTATACACTTTTTAGTTTGATATGAAACTTTGTGTGCTTAAAATGAAATAAAATGTAAATTTAGCTTGCTTTTTATGTTTATAATTTTTATATTTGCGGTATGTTAATCAAAAATTAGATGTCAATGAAGAATTTTTACTTATCTGCAAAGCTGTTTGTAAGCCTTTGTTTAGCTGGTTTTACAAGTACAGCATACGCGCAAAATGGAACACCTCGAGCGGCTGAGTCTATGGGAGAAGTTGCTACGGAGCAAACAACGGTAGAGTTGTTAGAGGACCCTTTTTTCTATTCATTTGATAATGGTAAGCCTACGCATTGGGTTACTGCAGGAACTGTTACTCAATTGAAGGCTGGTGATCGATACAGTAGTGATACTGGTTTCGGTGTTGGTATTGAGACAGCTGCTAATGTGGAGGGATACCTTAAGCAGGTGATTGACCTTAATCGTGCGGGAAAGGAGGTAGTGCAAGGCGATGAGTTAGAATGTCTTGTACATTATAGTACGATAGAGAGCAAGCGCAGGGAGGGTCCATTCCGTCTTGCTTTGCGTTGGTTGGATGCTGCTGGTAACGAACTCGTTTCTACAGAAAAAGACTTTATTAATAATCCTGATATCTACTTTGGACGTATGAAAGCATACGGAGATCTGAAGTTCCGTACGGTTTGTCCAGCTGGTGCAGTGAAGTTAGAGTTTGCTCTTTTGGTAGCTCCAGGAAGTCAGGTACGCATGGACGACTTCAGTGTGTTACGTTTATCAGACAAGGATAAAACTCCACTTGTAGCCATTCTTCCACAGTATCGTACGATGATGGGTGAGGTCGGACAAGCTACAACCTTCCCAATCGCCTTACAGGGTATGCACCTTAGTGCTGATCAGACACCAAACTTCGGGGGTACTAAGTCTTCTTCTGTAATGAAGTTAGATGTTGAGAAATTACCAAAGAATAGTACTATTAAAGCTAATCTGACAATTACGCCACAGGTAGCAGGCGTTTATGTGGGTAGTAATACCTATAAACTCCACTTCTCTGGTGCTGATGCTGAAAACAGTGGTTCACTCAATTTGACTGGTTATTTTAAGAAAGCAGGTACTACTCCAACGATAAAACTTAAGTCGGGACAGGTTCGTGAGATGAGTGCAGCACCTAACAAGACTGACGAACAGTTACTTGATTTTGATATAAAGGATGTTATTACGAATGTTAACCTTGCTCTGAAGCATGATGCAAATTCTCCTTTCCGCATTGATGTGGGACAGTATTACTATGCGACAAGTTCTGGTAAGCTCTATCATCGTCCTGTAAAGGTGACCTTCGCACCACGTAAAGCAGGAGTCTATGAGGCAGAGTTGAGGGTTTCAAGTGTCTTGGCAGATACGTTGGTTATCAAACTTAAGGGTGTTTCTGAGGCTGCTACTTCAGCTGATTTAGTTGAGAATTTTACGGATAATCGTGCGATGGACAGTCGCTTTACTGGTGATGCGTGGAAGGGTTATCATAAGTTTGACTTAGGTTATTGGAAACTTAATGGTAAATGGAATAGTAAAAGTAATGTTACGTTGGCAGCAAAGGATACACTCTACTATGATGAATTGGTTGCCAATGGAGTTAATACACTTCAGCTATCTCCAGTAAGTAGTGCTGCAAAGTGTACTGCCGAATATTCTATTGATGGTGGTGGTCATTGGAAATCACTTACAGTAGGCGATGCAGATGGTAAATATGTTGTGGGTACGCATCGTCCGACACTTGTACGCTTTGTGTCTTCAGAGAGTGTAGAAGTTCAGCGTGTTACTATTAGTCCTAATACTGTAGATGAACGAGAAACATTCGATAAGATTGAAGAAGCAATGCTTAAGGATGCGGATAGCGAGCCTTTAGCAGTCCTTAACGAAACCTTCTCAAACTTACGTCACACACGTATTCTCGGCTTGAAGGGGTGGCAGAACCTCACTATACGTGGTGAACGCCCATTCTATGCATGGCAACAGAAGAATGCTGATCAGTCGGTTGTAGAGAACGAGGTAGCACAGATATCTTTCTTGAAATATGGTGTTGAGGATAGGCGTGAGCATGAAAGCTGGCTTATATCTCCAACCCTATCTTATAAGAATGCACAAAGTAAGGATTTGACTTTCAGTTTGATGTATCGTAATCAGACGACTAATGGAGAAGAACTATTTGGTTTTTATATCATCACGGAGAAGGATGGTAAGGCTACACCTTACTTCTTAGATATATCTCAATATGTCCCAGCAGGGGTTAAGTTGGAGCCTGATATGTGGTTTGATTATCGTATAGACCTTTCTAAGGTAGAAGGACTAACTATCGATGATAAGTTCCATGTGGCTTTTTCTTACTATAGTCCTGTGGGTGGTAATGCTACTTCCCTGAACTTTATGATAGATGATGTAACCTTCGGGCGTACTGACCTTCCTGAACTGAGTGTTGATAATGACTTCATTCAGTTTGTATTCCGTCCGGGACAAGAGATGACACCTCAGCCACTGAATATATATAGTGATCGTACAACGGCACCTGTAACAATTACCTTGGCACCTTCTGCTCAAAAGAAGTATTTCAAACTTTCACATGAGAAGTTGCCTCTTGAAGGTGGTTCGATTGCGGTTGGTTTCAAAAGTAATGACTCAAAGACGCACGCTGCTGCGCTGCTTGTCCAGACACGTGGGGCAGAACCTATCATCGTGAAGTTGCTTGCGCAGCCTATCACAGCAGGTATCAGCAATGTTGTTGGTGGTGATGAAGATGCACTGTTACCAGTTGTTAGTGGTTCAGAACTGACTGTTAATGGTAAGTATCAGACGTATCAGCTTTTCTCAACAGACGGTAGTCTCTTGCAGCAAGGCGGTTATCAGCAGCGTATTGACTTATCTTGTGTTCAGCCAAAGGTATTTGTCTTGAAGCTTAACACCGATAAAGGCGTAAAGTCTTTCACCTTAAAGCGTTAAGGGATTAGCCTTTGATACTTTGAGTGTGAGTCTCAGAAAACAAAAACAAGAAGAGGGTGTGGCAAGATAGACACACCCTCTCTTTTTATTTCCTAAAACTTACTCTGTTCACAAAAGAGTCAACACTTTTCATCAAAACAGTCGACTGTTTTTTCAAAAAGGGTTGACCTTTTTCCCAAAAAGGGTTGACCTTTTTCCCAAAAAGGGTTGACCTTTTCTTCAAAAAGGGTTGACATTTTCGCCAAAAAAGAGGATGTGTCTATCTTGACACACCCCTTTTTGTTTTGTTTCCCCACTTTGATTCTTTTGCTCCTCCTGCTTTAATAGAATAAAAGATTATTCCTTTTCAAGCAGGTGTTGTAGTACAACCGCGTTGTTATGTTCCTCGTCGTGTGCCGCAAAGAGTAGGGTAGCGGTAGGATGTTCCTTGAGGACAGCACGCAGTTCGTCTAAGGCTCCACTTGCGGTTAACTCTGCACGATATCGTTCAGAGAACTCTGCAAACCGTTCGGGGTCATGACCGAACCACTTACGCAGTTCATTACTTGGCGCAACAGATTTCAACCAAAGGTCGATTTGTGCCTTTTCTTTACTGATGCCTCGCGGCCATAGTCGGTCAACAAGGATTCGATAACCGTCGGTTTCTTCAACCGGCGCGTAAGCACGTTTGATTTTCATTATCTTATTCCATCATTAATGCCCGTGGGAATATTATCTCGTTTTCTACGAAGATATGTTCGAGGAGGTTGTCGCGGAACTGACGAAGGTCTGCAAGTGCCTTCACATATTCTGGCTCAGCACCCTCAGGGGCTGTGTAATCATTTGTTAGTTCTGCAATACGCTCATGACGTTCTATCTCGTCGTTGTGGTCAGCCATCATTGCATTGATAGGATGTTGGATTGTACCACAATGGAAAGGCGCATGCTCTTGACCATACTCAGCTGCATTGAAAATGTCGATAATGTATGGAAAGAGAATATTCTCTTCCTTCTGACAGTGGAGGTCGAGGTCGGCAACACTGTTGCGGAAATGATCTACTACACGGTCGAGTTCAGGATGATTAGCTGCAAGTGAGTTCAGTCTGATAGCAAGTTCCTCACCCTGCTTGCGAATGTAACGATGATGAAACTTCAGTACATAGTCTACAAGTAGGTCGAGGTCCCATGCTTTAAAAGGGATAGTGCTTTGAGAAAATGTTTGTGTCATTGTTATCTTTATTTTATCTTGTTCGTCTTATTTATGTGCAAATTTATATATAATCGAGGAGAAAGTAGGGTAACATATGTGTCCAAGTTGAGTTAAATCGAGTTAAATTCGTAGTAATCAAGAGAATCTTTGTAACTTTGTGACCATGGAAAATAATGTAATGAAAGCACTCCGTTCCTGTCCACTTTTTGCAGGAATGAGTGAGATTGAAATAGACCTAAGATTAGGCAATATTAGTTATCAGCTTGTATCTCTGCCTTCACATGAGGTATATGCCTTAGCGGGTATGCCTTGCAAGTATGTTGATATTGTTGTAAGTGGTAAGCTTATCTGTCGTATGGCAGCTTTATCGGGCAAACAGGTAGAGGTGAGTCGATTGCACAGTGGCAATATGGTAGCTCCTGCTTTTATCTTTTCTAAGGACAGGAGTCTACCTGTCAGTGTCGAAACAGATGGTAAAGTACAGCTATTTCGCATGCGTCCAGAGGAGTTGAAGCGTCTAATAGAATTGGATGAGACGCTTCGTATGAACTATATTCGTATTCTCTCAAATATTGATGTGTTCTTGACGCAGAAGATGAAGGTGCTCAGTCTGTTTACTGTACGTGAGAAGGTGGCTTATCTTTTGATGGAACGTGCAGGAGAGCAGGGCAGCAATGAGGTACATTTGGAGCGTTCACGTCAGGAGATAGCAGACTCGTTTGGTATCCAGAAGTTCTCCTTGCTTCGTGTTCTATCTGACTTTGAGAAAGAGGGGGCGATAGAGATTCATGGACGAACAATCAAGATTTTGGATCGTAGGAAGATGTTGAAGTAAGTGGTCTATCCCTTAAGTGTATTTTATTTATTCTATATTTTAAGAATTAATGTTACTGAATATTTTATTTATTGTCGTGGGTATAGCTCTCGTTCTATGGGGTGCTGACCGCTTGACAGATGGTGCTGTGGCTGTAGCTGAGAAGATGAAGATGCCGCAGATAGTGATAGGATTGACAATTGTCGCAATGGGTACAAGTATGCCTGAGTTCTGTGTAAGTTTTATTTCTGCATTGAAGGGAACATCAGACTTGGCAGTAGGTAACATTGTAGGCTCCAATATCTTTAATGCTTTACTCATTGTTGGTGTGTCGGCATTGGTGGCACCGATGACGATTATGGAGACAACAGTAAGAAAGGATATTCCTTTTGCACTTGTAGCATCAGCTTTATTGTTGATAATGTGTCTCGATGGAGAGATTAGTAGGCTTGATGCAGGTATTCTCTTTGTGATGTTTCTTATCTTTATGTATATGACACTTAAAGGTGCTAAGAAGCAAGGAGCGGATGCTGAAGAGGCTATAGAGGGTGAAGGAAAGAAGCCGATGGCTACTTGGTTATCTGTTGTATGGATTCTTGTCGGATTACTTTGTTTGATAGGAGGAAGTAATTTGTTTGTAGAGGGTGCTACGGCTGTGGCGGCAAACCTTGGTGTGTCGGAGGCTGTGATTGGTCTAACGATTGTGGCTGGAGGAACCTCTCTTCCAGAATTGGCTACAAGTGTTGTTTCAGCTCGTAAAGGAAATAGCGGTATTGCCATAGGAAATGTGCTTGGTTCTAATGTGTTTAACATTCTTGCAATCCTTGGTGTTACGGGTATGATAACCCCAATGACATTGAAAGGTATTACTTATATAGACCTTTCTATGCTGGTTATTTCAATCGTACTTATATGGCTCTTCTCGTTTACGAAGTATAAGATTGAACGATGGGAGGGAGCTGTGCTTACGGCTGTGTTTGTAGGTTATATCTATTCCTTACTATAATTTATTCCTTTGCTTTAACTTAGAAGGCTGTTTTCTGAGCTAAAGCAAAGCATAAGATACTTATTAGTTTATAAGTAACTACCCATCTATTACAGATGTGTTGATGCCCAGCACGTGTTGTGCTAATGGTAAACACGGATAGTGTTTAGCGTTAATTGTCAAGCAAAAGATTGTTATGGTGGAGTCAACTTCTTATTAGTAAAGTGCTGTATAAGCATGATGTAGAAAAGACTTATTGGAGTACAATATATTTAATTCAAGAAAAAGAGTCATATCTGAACTCATGATTAGAGTTAGATATGACTCTTCTTTTATGTCTATATGATGTGAAATTTCGGAGTGTCCGGCACAAACTTGCCACTTCCTCGAATGGATTTACAAAAGCTTTTATGCTTTTATGCTTTTGTTTTTCACACCATTACTTTTCTCTTATTTCAACTTCTCAGCCAATACTTCCTGCAATCTGTTCTCACGGAGGTCCATTGCTACAATCTTACCCTGTGGGTCGACGAGGATGTTAGAAGGAATACTGCGGATACCATAGACAGCTGCTGCACTCGACTCCCAGCCCTTGAGGTCTGACATCTGAGGCCAAGTCATACCTAACTTCTCAACGGCAGCAGACCATTGCAACTTCTTGCTGTCGAAGCTAACACCAATAATTTCTAATCCTTTGTCCTTATAACGATTGTAAGCTGCTACAACGTTTGGCATTTCTGCACGGCATGGACCACACCAACTTGCCCAGAAGTCTACCAATACATACTTGCCTTTACCAATCCAATCGCTAAGCTTTACCTGCTTACCATTGAGGTCTTCCATTGTGAGGTCTTTATACATAGAACCTGGCTGACGCAACTTGTAAGACTCGAATAACTGCTTTGGCTTTGTCATTTCAGGCTCATTATAGTAGCCAGTGTTAGGATCGCAAAGTTCTTTCAACTCATCGAACTCAACGTCATACATAATCTTAGCAACGTATTTCGCAGGGAATTTTGTGTCCTTAAACTTTCTTGCAATCTCTAAGGCAGTAGTCTTTTGTACGTTGGAAAGGGAATCAGCCTTACCTATAATCTCGTTCAACTTAGCCTTTTCGGCATCAGTGAAGGTTGTTGGGTCTTTCTTACCGAAAGCCTGATAGGCTGACTCAAGTGATTTATACTGTGTCTCTATCTGAGACATTTTCTCTTCGTATGGCTTGGTGTCCTGCGCATTTGCAGTGAAAACAGCAGTAGCCAATGCTGTCATTAAAATAATCTTCTTCATGTTAATCATTCTTTTGATAAGGCTACAAAAGTAATGATTTTCTGCTTATCACAATGGTAAATTATGATTTTTTATGCGTTTGCGACCTTTTTATATGTAATTTCGAATATAGAATATGCTATGAGAGTGAATTTAATGATGTTATTGTGTGGTTATAGTAAGTGAATTTTTATAAATATAAACATTGAGCGTTAATATCTGTCTTAAAACGTTTTATCTGCAAAATGATTGTAAATATATTGGAAATTTAAGGTGGATGCGGTATCTTATATTGAATATTTATTAATAGTACTTCTCTTTTTGTATTGTTTTTACATAAAGTGTTACTTTTGCATAGCTGAATTAGAGAGAAAGAATTTGTCAGCTAAAAAAACTATTACATAATATAAAACTTTATGGTTAAACATTTACATTCAGTCCTGACACTTGTATTGGGATTCTTTTCTGTGGCTGCTTCAGCGCAAGGCCCAGCTACTTTAACTAAACCAGACGATGGTTATTATCGTATTGTAAATGCTCGTCAGCGTACAGATGGCAAGCAGTATGTTTATGTCACTGGTAAGATTGCGGCACAGCCTAATGCCACTAAGGCTGAGGCAACGACATTGCCAGGTACTGTTATTCACCTTAAGACTGCAGTAAACAGCACTAATGCAAGCTGGATTGATGTGACGACACTCCGTTCGCAGGGTGTTGATGTGATTAATGGTTATTTAAATCCTGCCATTGAAAAGGTGGAAAAAGCTTTGAAAGACAAGCTGAAAGATAAGCTTGGTTCTCCTTTGGATAGCATAGTTTATGGGAAATTTAATACAAGAGTAATTGGGCAGTGGGACTTGAAAATGCACTTAAAGCCTGTAAGAACATCTGATGGACGTACTGCTTATTATGCCTTTGCAACGGTTCCTTCCATGCAACCAATCTGTGATTTCTGGCATACTTATGGGGCATTTGCAGGTAGTGCTCTTAATAACTATCCTAACTTGAAGGCTGCTTTGGACAGAGGTAATCCAGACGATGTATGGTATGAAGTTGAGCGTCTTGCTATAGCTAAGCTTGAAAGTAGTCCGTATGCTACAACAGAAATTGTAAATGTTGTTAAGCGTTATTTTGGTACCACACGTGCAGAAAATCGTATCAATCAGGGACAAACCTACTACCTGATGTCTGGTGGTCTGAATAAGGTTATGGTCGGTAATAAGGCTTTTGATCCAGCTAATCCAACTGGTACATCACATAATGAGTATGATGGCACACTTCCTAAGTTCGACTTTGTAAATAATAATACTACTGATCAGTGGTTTGGTCCAGAGCTTCCTGTCACTGGAGATGCTGCTATGTGGATTCTTGAAAAGGTTGATGATACAAACTACTTTGGTGTTAAGCCTTCTACTAACATGAGGGGTAGAGATGGAAAATATTATACAACACTCTATGTAGACTTCCCATTCCAAATTAAGAGTGATGTGAAAGCCTATACGATTGAAGGTGTTGAAGCTAAGAATGCAGAGGGTTATTACTTCGCAAAAGTGAAGAAACTTGCCCAGCAAGGTGATGTTGTTCCAGCCCAGACCGCTGTCGTTTTGGAGTGTAACTCAACAAATCCTGCTGATAATCAGTTGTTGCCTACAGGTGATGAAAATCCAGTGACAAGCAATAACCGCCTCTGTGGAACATTCTTTGGAGGGGCTATCAATGGCTTGAAAGTGAAGGATGGTACTGGAGCAGAACGCAATGTAACACATGATAATATCCGTGCATTTAATATGAATACCGCTGATAGCAGAAACCCAATTGGTTTCTATAAACTGAATAACACTGTGACAACAATCCCAGGTAACAAGGCTTTCCTTGTACTTACCAATGCAGAGGCACAAGCTAAGGGCTTTGTCTTAGAGTTCGAGGATGGTGGTACAACTGGAATAGAGACTATCGAAAACTCAAAGCATAGCACAGAGGATGGTGTTTACTATGACTTGCAGGGTCGTCGTGTTGAGAATCCAACTCGTGGTGTCTATATCGTGAATGGTAAGAAGGTTGTAATTAAGTAAGAAGGGAGTACAATTATGAAGAAGATATATATAGCTCCTCAGAGTGAGAAGGTAGTGCTGAATGTTAATGGTGACATTCTTGACAATCATTTTGGTAACCATAGTGGTGTACCAGTAGAGCCAACTAATCCTAAACCTGGTGACAAAGGTGAAACAGGTGGAGTAGATGGTTTTGAAGCAAAAGAAACCGAATGGGGCGAAATTGCATTCACTCCTTGGGAAGATTAAGCTTCTATACGGTAAAAGAGCGATATATTTTTAGCCACGTCTAAACTTATATTGTATATAACTTAAGTGTGTTAGAATACTGATTCTATCGACAGACAGAGCGTCTGTTCTTGTAGTTCAGTGTTTTAACACACTTTTCTTTTCTATAGAAGTTAGGTTGTTTGGATAAAAATGTGTACCTTTGCAGTCACTTAATTAAATAGGGGTACTTGATCAACCCCCTTTAACAAAACAAGACAATGACAAATAGTAAACAACAAGTGAGTGTGCTGTTTATGCTTTTCAGCATCCTCTTTTGCGTTTGCCTTATTGCGGCAAACATCCTCGAGACAAAGCAAATCTCTGTGTTAGGAATCTCATTGACAGGTGGATTGATAGTGTTTCCAATCTCTTACATCATCAACGATTGTGTATGTGAGGTTTGGGGATTTCAAAAGGCACGTCTACTGATATGGACAGGCTTTGCGATGAACTTCTTCTTCGTGGCAATGGGTGCGTTGTGTGATTGGATTCCGGGTGCCCCCTATTGGACTAATGAAGCTGGTTTCCATGCTATCTTTGGTTTGGCTCCACGTGTGGCAGCAGCCTCTTTTGTAGCCTTTATCGTGGGTTCATTTGCTAATGCCTATGTGATGAGTAAGATGAAGATTCGCGATAAGGGACGTAACTTCTCATTACGAGCAATTCTTAGTACTATTGTGGGCGAGAGTTTTGACTCAGTTATCTTCTTCCCATTAGCATTGGGCGGTGTTGTACCAACTGACGAACTTCCAAAGTTGATGCTTTGGCAGGTATTATTGAAGACCGTTTATGAGGTTATCGCTCTTCCAATCACCATTCGTATAGTAAAGGCTTTGAAGGAACATGAAGGAGAGGATGCCTACGATAATGATGTAAACTATAGTATTTGGAAGATATTTGCATTAAGTTAATTAAAACACAAGTTAAGCCAATAACGTTTATTGCACATTAGGGTACTAAACTTATTGGCTTATTTTCTTTAAAAAGAAGAATATGGAAAGAGAAAAAGAAGGTTTAAAGTCATTAGGTTCAAAGACTCAATACAGAATGGATTATGCGCCAGAGGTGTTGGAATCATTTGTTAACAAGCACCCTGATAATGACTATTGGGTACGCTTCAACTGCCCTGAGTTTACCAGTTTATGTCCTATTACAGGTCAACCAGACTTTGCAGAGATTCGTATTTCATACATCCCAGACGTACGAATGGTTGAGAGTAAGAGTTTGAAGCTATATCTTTTTAGTTTCCGTAACCATGGTGACTTCCATGAGGATTGTGTAAATACGATTATGAAGGACCTTATCAAGTTGATGGATCCTAAGTATATCGAGGTGACTGGAATCTTTACTCCACGTGGTGGTATCAGTATCTATCCATACGCTAACTATGGCCGTAAGGGTACGAAGTACGAGCAGTTAGCTGAGCAACGATTTATCACGCACGAATAAAGAAGTATTTTCCTTGTTCGTAATAAATACTGATTGTTATGACAACTAAGCGGATTGTATATTCTATCTTCTTACTTCACATCCTACTGTGCTTCAGTTGGTGGATATTGCACATGTGTCTGCCAGATGGTCTACGGCTCAATGTTGTCTTAGACAGCTTATTATATTATGGTATGCTCTGCATCCTTCCTATATGGCTTTATCCCATAGGAAGAGTCATCAGAAAGAGCCTAAACCATAATAAGCTGTTAGGTGTGTTGGTGATTATCCTCTCCAGTGTGGTTGTACTTGTTGGTGGATTTATAGCTCTGCTTGTTTTCACTTTTAGTGGTCCAAAGTCTGTATGGTATAAAGATAAGACTTATGTCATTACAGAAGGTTCTGCATTATCTAAATATTCTTTCTTCGTGTGTGATAGGGGAGGAATAGTAGATAAGGTGAAGTATAAAGGGTTCACTGGTGGTTCACCGCTCATCCCTGATTCTGCACAATGGAAGTTCTATGACCAGTGGGGAGTACTGATGGCATGGTCGGATAATAAGCTTGATAAAGCCCGAGATATGAAGGCTTATAGTCTTTTTGTTATCGACTCCTTATTATATAATCGGCATCAAAAGGAAATCCTTAACCTGCGTAAGTCGTATCTTGCAAAGGAACAGAATTATATCCTCAAAGGGTTTCTTTCATATGGAGGAGGCTCTATTCCCGCCTATAAATTCAGATATAATACGAAGACACGGATAATGACTGTATCTGAATGGGATGGCTATTACCAGGGGGGCAATCGTATTAAATTGTCTAAAGAGGCGAATGATAGCGTCATAACGCTAATCCGTCAACACCCTGAAGCACAGGTAAGAGATGGTGAGCATTATGATCGTTATGGGAAAGGGAAAATGTGTTCATTGCTCGAAGTAAATAATCGCACCATCTTTGATTGTGTTGGAAGTGATTTCTCACACATGCCTGCTCCTTTCCGAAACATCATGCGATTGTTTGCAAGTAAGGATATACAGGGTCGTGATCTATTGCAAGTTGTGGACAAAGCAAAATGATTTATCTAAAATAAAAGCTCTCAATAACACACGATAAATCCCTGATTTAGTTTTGTTTTTATTTGCTGTCATTTTTAACATTTGCGCTAACTCGTTGGTGTACAACAGGTTTTTTATGCAAAAGCAATGATAGGAATGACAGCAAATAATGATTTCCTCTTTTCTTATAGTGTGTCCAGATTGTATCAGCAGCTATTTCGAAAGCTTCGTGAATATTTCTACTTTATGCACAAAGAAGCAGTTATTCCCATGCTAATACATCTAATCGGCTATCGATAAGAGCTTTATAGTTCTGTTTCTGATCGTCACTTATGAATGAAGCATCTATACAAGCAAACCACTTATCTCTAAACTTTGAGAAGTCAGACAGTATCCTATTTGCTACTACCTCAGAAATGTCTGTGGAGTACATCGCCTCTCTAAAGTCATAAACAAGTAGTTTCTTTTTGAAGCCGTTGAGGCTTAATGCCATTTCTTCCGTGTCTTCTGGCATAACAATCTTAGTAGACACTTGATCGTAAGTAGGGCTGAGAACGTAATAATCTGTGCGTGGACTATACAAGGAGAAGTTCTTTAAGTGCATGTCAGTATTACCAATAATCCATGAGAAGACGACCTGTTGCCAATAGTTTATCTTATCCAATTGCGGTAAACTTGAATACTGTTCTATGATTTTTGCAATCAACTCATAGCTACCTTGATATTTCTGTTCTGTGAGTTTACCGCTCAATTGGCACATGTCTTCCATAAGTAGTTTTTGCCCATCGGCTGTCCTATCTATTCGCCGTGTGATGTAATTCAATTCGCCATCAACAAAGCGAATGAGCGCATGAGGGACGGTCGGTATTTTTGCAATCTCAGCCAAGTGCATAGAGAGATCTTCTATTTCGGGCAGTCGTTCAAAACGTTCTGTTTGTGGCTTAAGGATATAGCGTCCCATCAAGCCCACTATTGTTAAGCGTTGAGGCCCACCTGTATTATCCTGTTGAAGGTCTATTGATAACTTTGATTGTACACCTGTCACAGTGGTGCTATTAGCAACGATTACCTGTGCTAAGTCGTTGATGTCCTTACGTGTATATGGTAATACTGGCGCTGTGGGAGAGCCAAATATCTTCTTTGCACATTGCGGGTGATAATCAATCTCTCCTGCATGCAAGGGTTTATAACAGCACAAACATCGTTTCATCTTTCCGCTTCTTTTTGTTCAATGGGGACAATACTAATATCACCTATACAATCACGACAGCATGAGAGTAGTAATCCCATGCGGTCATGTCGATTTATTTTCCAGTTCCGTTCAGCAATGTTCAGCATCCATCCTTCGGGTATGAGACCATCAAAGAAGGAAAATAGAACATTGCTGTGATAGTCCTTCTTGCTTAATGGCAAGGTAAGGCTAACAGGTGTGGGATGGTCACTATCTAAGTATGCTTGTGCGTAAGTGAAATCGTAACCAGTCTCATCTTCCGTTATGATACCCGCCAATTGATTCTTAACAAATACCTGGCCTTGTCTCATTTCGATGAATATAATAATGGTGGTTCTTGTCTTGGAATGGGTACAGGGGCTAATTGTAGATTGAACAGTAGAAGCACTTGATTCACCTTGTCCATACGTAATGTAGCTTTTCCTTGCTCCATTTCACGAACAAAGCGTAGACCTACTCCAGCCTTGAAAGCCATATCCTCTTGAGTAAGATGATACTCTTTACGTAGCTGCTTTAGTGTGGTTGATAATTGATTATTCTCCATCTTGATTATACCTTATCGGGTGCAAATATACAAAAAAAACATGAAAAAGAGCGTAGAACATCCCTAACGGGTATAATCTTATATTTATTTAACGTAATTATACCCCATTGGGTATAAACTTAATGTTCGTTTACTTTTATCATTCTAAGGTTTTTCTTTAGCTCATCCGATAATTGCGTAGGTGTTTCAAACATTTTTTTAGGGTTAGATAAGTTTCCAAACACTTTCATGGGTAGCGGTTTCTCCGCTTTTCAGTAGGATTAGTAGGGTTGTGAAAAATAATTACATGTTGTCTAACAAAATATTCCCAAGGTTGGGGTGTGATAGCTTCTATAATCGAATCTGCAACATTCAATAAATCAGATGGTTATATTCAGTGTTAAAGAAGAGGCTTTTCTTGCTTCAAGAAGAGCCTCTTCAATGTGCGAGAAGGGCATGTTCTTGAAGGTAGAAGGGCGTCTTCTTACCCCGTGAAGGGCGTGTGTTGGGTTTTAGAAGGAGCGGAAATTATTGACAAACAATCAGGGAGTTGATGAGTAAAAGGGAGAGGGTAGGGGAAGAAAACAGCTGGTGATGGGAAATACCCACCACCAGCTGTTAGGTAGAAGGGTATAGCACCTTATTCATGATAGCTATTTAGCTTTGAAAGATAGAACTTCTTAAAGTCGCTCCATCGATAGTAATATGGTGTAGAGGTCTTTGGAAGGGGCAGCGTGGCTTCCTCCTCGTTGAGTAAAACCTTCACGAGAACATCAGCTTTTGGATTCTTCGGATTCTTATAGAAAACAAACTGGATGTTAGCAGCCATAGGGACAATGCGTGTAGAACTCCAATCCTTTAGGGTAAGACTGTCTATATCTGAAACCTTGATATCATTGTTATTAAGATTCAGTAGGCACGTCAATGGCATAACCATCGTGTCATGACCGAAACGAAGGGTTGCACCTGGATGAGGGAGGGCAAGACAAGAATCAGCATCAGTGATAATCTTGCGTAAGAGATTACGCTGTGAGAAGGGTTGATTACCTCCGCTTTGTGGTGCACTGGCATAACGTAAGTACCACCAAGCATTGCTCCTCTTCCATAGTTGATACAACTCATCAGTCGTAAAGAGGTTGTATAGCGAGAGCGAATGGCGTATCTCTGAGTTCTGAACAATGCTTGCCAAACTGAAAAGGTCGAAGGTAAGCTGTCCTGCATCCACCTTCTTTGTCACGTAATCCTTATCCTTAAAGAGACGAGCCATCAACGGTTTTGTGTCAATATTGCGTTTACCCCACTCGTCAATCGTATTCTTTACAGCACTGCTATCCCTTTGATGAGAGAGTTTCTTGTCTGGCTGCTTCATAAAAAACATGTCATGTGCGCTCGCATCATGTCTAATTCTTAAACGAGGATTATGCCTAATCAGTTCCTGCAGTTCGTTCTCCATGGATAGAATACAGCGGATAACGTCCGTCGACTTGGCATCCACCCATACCGAATCACGGAATACAGATGGGAAACGACGATACATTCTTCGTGCAATCTGCTGATGCTGCTGTGCTCCTAATGGTGTCAACTCTCCCCATCGTTTATAAGCCTCTGTGTACATGAGGCGTAATTTCTTCAAGATGTCCTTTCCTTCATTGGTCAACACACCAGCTGAATCAGCTTGCTGAAGGGTTTCTATAGGGCGGAGATATTGTTGCTCATGAATGAGATAGCGTGACCCATGTCGCCCATAATGCGATAGATATACAGGAAGATAGCCTGAAGGAGCAGGCGTTAGCCTACCCGAAGGTGCTGGGTAAGCAAGATAATTGTTGGCAGAAAGTTCAGGATGCTCACTGATTTGCTTTCTGAATGATTGTGCTGTGACGTGTAACGATGCGGAGAAGGCTAACGCACAAAGCAAGATAAATTTTTTTTTCATATCGGTGTGATTTGATCTAAACTACTATGCAAAGGTAATCATTTTCTATAAACATACGTAATAGAGTGTAAGTTAAAGGCTCATTCCATGTAAATGTCTATACTGCTTTATCCCATTCTTATGGTATTGCTGGTGTCGTTTATGCCCTCCGCACTAATGGTGCTCACCCTCCGCACTATATGTGCTGGGCATTAGCACCAATGGTGTTGGGCATTTATACTTCGGTAGGGAAGGGTAGGATAGGTATGTCGGAACCTATAAGTGTGTGGAATAAGGTACTAAACGATAGTCTAAAAATACTTAAAACACTTTTGTTTACATGTAAATATCAAAGATAAATACTATATTTGTTTCGTTCATAGTAGATTGACTATGCGCAAACTTGACTATAAAAGAATTACAAACTAACATAAACAATTATGCTACGAAAAACGTTTTTCATCATTGCTATGTGCTTGGTAGGACTGAGTGCATGGAGTATGGGAGTAGGAAACAAGGTGCGTGTGGGTGTTTTCCAAGGTAATGGCGGTGCACAAACGTGTATTTGGGAGACGATTGCATCCATACAATTGGATCCTGATATGACGGTCCGAACTATCACTACGGGTGATATTGCGAACGGTGTTTTGAGGGATTTGGATGCTATCATCATCCCAGGAGGGGAAGGAGCGACGCAGTATATGAATATAGGAGAGGAAAACATGGAGCGAATAAGAAACTTTATTCGTTCAGGAAAAGGTGCTGTGGGTATCTGTGCTGGTGCCTATCTCTTTACAGACACACCAGGATATGCTTGTATGCACATTAATGGTGGAAAGGCAATAGACATCGAGCATGATAATCGTGGACATGGTATATCAGCCTTCTCCCTCACGGCAGAAGGTAAAAAACTATTCCCTGAACTTGCTAAGCGTGATAAGTCATATGTCATGTATTACGAAGGTCCTGTCCTTGTAAAGAGTGACAATATTCCACTTCCTTACACAACTATGGCGATAATGGAAACCGATGTGCATGAAGAGGGTAATGCCCCAGCTAACATGACGAATAATCGTCCTTTCTTTATCGCCAATGAATATGGGAAAGGGCGTGTCTTTAGTAGTATCTCGCACCCAGAGGCAACACCAGGAATGATGTGGATGATACCACGCATGGTGCGTTGGACCTTACGCATGCCAGTCGTAGCATATTCGAAGCGAGTCGTTAATCCCGATTTATACAATCGTGAGATTCTCATGACGAAAGATGATTTGAGAAAGGAACGTGGATATTATAGAACATTCTTATATGGTTCGCCTAAGGAGAAGATAGCTGCACTCGACTGGTTGCAGGCATGTCGGTCGTGGGATGCTAAGCGTTGGGTGCAAGGCTTACTCTTTGACAATAGTCCTGCGGTAAGAGAACGTGCGGCTCGCTTTATTGCTGAGACTGACTATCTTCCCTTCTTATCTGACTTAGAAGCGGCATGTCGGGTAGAACGTGATGAGCAAACGAAACAAAGTATGATGAGGCACTTTGAGCATCTGAAAGCATTATTGCCACATAAATAACCCTCATCTTGTAGAGTCTATTATAGGGTGGAAATGGATTAGATTTGATTACTGTTTCGATAGAGAACTTACTCAAAAACAAATTTTCCTGTCATTCTTGTCACTCAAAGTAACAGGTTAATGCGTTGATAAACAATGCTGTTATGAGAAATGTTAAAAGTGACAGCAAAACGAAATTAAACTTATTGTGGTAATAGAAGTAATAACTTCTCTTTGTTTTAGTAGGTTAGATTATTTCACTTCTTGGAAGATTCACAAATTAGTTCAATGATGATAAATAAAAAAAGGCAGCATCAAAGTTTAATTTGATACTGCCTTTTTGTTTTAGATAATCCCTTTTAGGATTAAAAAGTGGACCTGGTGGTAAATGAACTTACCTATATCAGTCCTTGATATTCAGAAATTTAGCCGAACCTCAATTTTTACTGTAGCCAATCTGTAGCCATTTCAGATATTTTTGAGAGAACGCACAGAAGTTGCATAGACTTCTTGTTTTCGGGTTCAAAGTTACAAAAAGATGATACATCTTCCAAATGTTTGAGTAAAAATGTTTTAGAAAGCTTGTGGCTACAATTTTTCAGTGCGCGGTGCAAGACCTATCTATATATAGGCTTGCACCGTGCACTGAAGAGCCTTGCCACATGTGATATACAGCTGATAATCAATATGTAAAATGGTATTATATTACCAGACAATGGTATTTTGATATTCTGTTAAAAGCTCATTTCATTAGGAACTTTGCAGCCATAATCATTATAGTCCAATGTATTATGGCAAACAAAAACAGCAACTCAGAACTAAAGGGGCACTTGTACATCGGTTGTCCTACGCTTGAAACTTTAGCTCTTTCATGCGTCAATGCAAAAGATGCTGCTCATGCAAGTAGTATCGAGTATTCAAATTTTCTAAAGGCTTGCAAGATGGGAAAAGACATCAGGCTCAGCACATATCGGAAATGTGCGGCAGGTTTGGGAAAAGAAGTTCTAATTTTCCATCTACCTTTGGGAACCATAGAGTCTATGACCAAGCCAAAAGCCCATGTGGAGAATCTTTATGAAACTATTGAACAGGATGAACTTATCAAGGTTTTGATGAAGGTTATGCCAAGTGAGGGAATGAAGATAGTGAACTTTATGGAGGAATTCAAGGGGAATCTAACAAGGCACGATAAAGAGAACCTGATGAAACCCTTCCTGTCAGCTATTGTGGAACTTTGCCAAAACTTACTTAATGAAGATGGAAAACCATGAAACACGCTCTCTAATGAATGAGCTTCAAACTCTTCGCGAAGAGTTCAGGCAGATAGCCTGCTTTATCAGAGAGCTAAAGCGTGACTACTCTGTATTAGAAGAGAAGATAGAGTTAAGTACGGCAGATGTCTTGCATCTGCTTGGTATATCGAAAGCTTCACTTGCCAGATGGCGGGAAGCTAACTCTATTCCTTATCGGTATGTATCAACTAATCATGTAGTCTATCCATTCAAGGGACTCTACCTTTCGGTAAAGACAGGCAGGGCTACATTCAAAGGCTTTCGCCGCTTGGAGGCATTACAACGTCTGAACGCTTACAAGGATGGTGTCCTTAAAGGCTACATGGGGGATTCTCAAACCTTATTTGAAGAGCTATGAATATCAAAGAAGAAATACTAAGCCGGACTAACAAGGGACTGGAAGTATTCTGTTTCTACATGCCCATCAACTTTGTACCCAAGCGTAACTTCCGCAATCCATTGTATGACGACAGGCGTGCATCCTGCAATATCTATCTCGATAATAAGTCGGGCTGCTACCGTATGAAGGACTTTGGCAATGAAGCCTACTCTGGTGATTGCTTTTGGTTTGCTGCTGCAATGCTCGGACTGGACGTAAGAAAAGACTTTGTTAAGGTGCTCGAAACTATTAACAGGGACTTGCAGCTCAATATTTGCATTGAAAGGAAAGAATACGGTAATCCCCACACAGTGATAATGAAACCTCGCAAACCAGCCTTAGTACAAGCACCTAACCAGTCCAAAAAGGTGGAAGGTAAAAAATGGTACAACTTTTTCGAGCAGTCCTTCGGTGTTGAGGAGCTAAACTATTGGCGACAATACGGCATTGATGCCAAGACGCTACAGCGTTTCCGTGTCAAGTCGCTTGTTCGCTATGAGGCTGTCTCCAATCAGGGTAAGCCTTTCACGCTTGTTTCCACACACGGCGAGCCAATATTCGCATACTGCATGGAGAAATTCGTGAAGGTCTATCGTCCAAAGAGTAAGCTACGTTTCCTTTATGGCGGCGAGAAGGTGGACGATTATGTCTTCGGCTTCGAACAGCTGCCCAGCAAGGGGGATATGGTTTTCATCACGGGTGGGGAGAAGGATGTGCTTTCCCTTTCGGCTCATGGTTTCAACGCTATTTGCTTCAATAGCGAAACGGCACAAATACCAGAGAATATCATTGAGGGGCTGCAGCTCCGCTTTAGACACATTATTATATTGTACGACTCCGATGAGACTGGCATAAGGGAAGCCAAACGGCAAACGGATGAGCTTGCCCAATATAAGGTCGTGAGTCTGACCTTGCCATTGCAGGGTATCAAACAAGAGAAAGACATTTCAGATTTCTTTGCCTTGGGCAATGGAGCAAATGGCTTGAAAGAGCTTCTTTCTGATATGTTCACCAATATGTATGCACAGACAATGATGATATTGCAATCTTGTGAAATCGACTACGATAATCCTCCCGATGCCTCAAAGTCGGTGGTGGCTGTCAATGACGTTCCGCTTGGCACGCAGGACAATCTGTTTTGCATCACAGGCGGAGAAGGAACAGGCAAAAGCAACTACATTGCCGCCATCCTTGCCGGCACTCTTGGTTCAGAAAGATTACAGGCAGAGCGAACCTTGGGATTGGAAGTAACAGCCAATCCCAAAGGATTGGCTGTACTTCACTACGATACAGAGCAATCGGAGGCACAACTCTATAAGAACTTGGAGAAGACACTTCGCAGGGCTGGTGTCGAGTCCGTGCCAGAGTTTTATCATTCCCTCTATCTGGCATCGCTATCACGCAAGGACAGACTGAAGATAATTCGTGAAAGTATGGACTTGTTTCATCACAAGCATGGAGGAATACACCTTGTGGTCATTGACGGTATAGCAGACTTGATACGCTCCGCCAACGACGAAACGGAGAGTATAGCCATTGTGGATGAACTCTACCGCTTGGCAGGCATTTACAATACTTGTATCATTTGTGTACTCCATTTTGTACCTAATGGTATCAAACTAAGGGGACACATCGGGTCGGAACTGCAACGCAAGGCTGCGGGCATTCTCTCCATCGAGAAAGATGACAATCCCGAATACTCGGTCGTCAAGGCTTTGAAAGTGCGTGATGGAAGCCCGCTGGATGTGCCGATAATGCTCTTTGGATGGGACAAGGAAGCCGATATGCACGTTTATCGTGGAGAAAAGTCGAAAGAGGATAAGGAAAAACGCAAGACCGATGAACTGTTGGCTGTCGTAAAGTCTGCATTCCGTGCCAAACTAAAGCTATCATATCAAGAGTTGTGCGATGTGTTGATGCGTGAAATGGAAATCAAGAATCGAACGGCAAAGAAGTACATTGCCTATATGAAAGAGCAGCGTATTTTGTCGCAAGACACAAGTGGTAACTATCAAAAAGGAGAATTATGTCATACATAGACCAAAGAACCGAAGATACATGGCAGAAACGCTTGTTTGACAAGCTGATGACTGTTGAGAGTAAACTTGACCATCTGCTGGTTTTGCAAGAGCAATCTGTCGATACGACCATTCACCCTCCATTGAAACCCGAATACTTGGACATCATCGACGTTTCCAAGATACTCAAAGTGGAGCAGAAGACCATCTATAACTGGGTTTGGGCAGGAAAAATCCCTTATCTTAAAGCCAATGGGAGATTACTATTTCTACGTAAGGAGATTGATGAGGTGCTTATAAAGCGAGAGAATTTTTAGAAACCTCATTCTATTTTCAATGGAAAGGCTATTTCTTTTAGCAAATATATACCCGTTGGCGGAATTAATTTAGTGCATATTTAATTCTGCCAATGGGCCTGTTGTTAATGAAGTTTACGTATTGCAGAATGGTGAGTGCACTAATTTTTCCAATGATTCTGGCAAACAAACCATTCGTTATTTTCGCATAGTTCCTGATGACCAAGAATTGGTCTTGTTTTTACGGATTATCCGTAAAAATCAGATGAAAAAGTTGTCTATATGGAATTAAAACGCTATTTTTGCAGAAAAACAGCAGAACTATGATATTAAACTTGGAATTTAAGAATTACCGTTCATTCAAAGGGAGTTGCTCTTTTACAACTGAACCTACGTCTTCAAAAGCAAAGGCAAATAATCTCTGTGAGATTGAAACCAAAGCGGAAGGCAGTAAAAAAGCATTGAAGATATCCTTAATATTTGGTGCGAATGCTTCGGGTAAGACTAATCTCATAAAATTCTTGTATGGGTTCAGACGTTGGGTTCTAAATATGGATAATCGTGTGGGTGAAGACATTGTTTTATATCAGCCTTTCAGATTTGATAGTGAAACAGCCAATGCACCTATCGAATTTTCATTAGAGTTCATTGCACAAAAAATTAGATACAAGTACGAAGTTAGCTTTACCAAAACGCAAATTGAATCAGAGTCGCTGATTTCGTATCCGAATGGAAAGCAGACGCAATTATATGAACGCGTTCTACTTCCTGATGATAAAGAGTCCGACACCATTAAATTGGGAGCCAGCCTCGCTGCTTACAAACCGTTCAACGTATTCAAAAACCAGTTGTTACTATCAAAGTTCTTGAAGGATACGCCTTGTGAACCAATCACCAATGCGGCAAAATATTTAGCGGATATGGTTATTTCCAACGGCTTCCACGAAGACACCATACTCGGAGAAGACAAGGAAATGCTCCGTTGGCTTTATTCTCATCCTGACAACAAAAAAATGTTGGTGGAATTTTTGGCTTTTGCCGATACCGGTGTTGCCGATTTTCAATTGGAAAAACGGAGCGGAAATGTAGAAGTAACAAGCTTGCACGGATTATATAAAGACGGTGAAGGTATCGGAAAAACCGATTTGCCATTCCGTGAAGAATCCTTTGGTACAAGGGCTTTGTTTATTATCGGTTGCCATATCTTGCAGGCATTGCAGAGCGGAAGTCCATTCTTTATAGATGAAATGGATTCTGGACTTCACTCGTATGTGACACAATTGATAGTTGACATATTCAGAAATGAAAGAATAAACAAAAAAAATGCTCAACTAATCTTTACCACGCACGATGTAAATCTGCTGGATCAGAATACAATCCGCAAAGACCAGGTTTGGTTTACCGAAAAAGACGAATATGGTATCTCTGAAATATTTACGTTGTCTGATTTTGATGACGTGAGAGAAGATACACTGTTTGCCAAATGGTATTTGAATAATAAATTTGGAGGTGTGCCTTCATTGCAATCATTGGAAAAACTCTTTGTAGAGAATGGCAAGAAATAATGAAAATACACGTCATAGCAACTATGTCATAAGGATAGTGTGTGAGGGTGATAAAACCGAACCGCTGTTCTTTACAAGCCTATGTGACCATTATTCCAAAGACAATGAGGGTATGGATGTTCGTACCATCCCACAACCCAATATACCGCAAGAGGAAGAGCCCGATAATTCACCCAGAGGAAACTATAAAGGAAAGAAACGTAAAACCAAGAACAACGCTAATGAACAGCCGGAGGAGTTAATAATAACAGGTGCTCCACCGCTGAAGTGGGTTCAATACGCACGTCAGATTTTATCCGAAGGAGTAGATGAGTCGTGGACGGTATATGATAAGGACAATCATCCTAAACATAAAGAGGCTCTGGCTGAAGCCAACAAGATCATCAATGGGAAGATGGTAAATGTCGCTCTCTCCAGTCGTAGTTTTGAATATTATCTGCTTCTGCATTTTGAATATATCTACTATTGTTTCAATGAAACAGAGTGCGGAGAAAAGATTCGCGGCAAAAAACACATATTTGAATGTGGCACAGGCAAAAATCCAGAGAAGGACTGTAGAGGAAAGTTGTGTATCAACGGTTATGCAAGGCAACAGGGATATTGGCTCGAAACCAAAACCTCGGAATCAACATTTCCCCTTGTTAAGGACAAACTGATAAAAGGAATGGTGAATGCTTGTAGATTAAGAGCTGAAAGTGATTCCAAAACCGATGAACCAATCTACAAAAGGAATCCATATACCAATGTAGATCTTCTTGTAGGCAGATTGATAGGCAAAGAAACCATCAGCTATTCCCATGCGTTTGAATATAAAGAACATGGAGCCAATTGGTCAATTCAGTTAGGTGAAGATGGACTGACCATAACCAACAACAATGACAAGCATGAAATCTTTGGGAAGGGAAAGTTTATCATATATGATTGGGAAGAAAAGACAGAACAGCAATTTAACAACGATACATTATTGTTGCATCCCCAAGAAACAATATTATTGCCTTGCAAGCTTTCGCCTACTCAGTGCATATCAATAAAAGTAGCGCCTGAAAAAGGAATCTTGCTGCTACCTAAATTTACCATATAGCGATTTAATATTCGGTTTTTGCGAAAAATCTTCAAGATTTAAATTTTAATCTCTCAAATACGGATTTTAGCTTTCGGTTTTGGGGGTTACTAAAAATCAACGATATATGCAACTTTTTATTCATGTTTATCAACTTAAATTAATTCCGCCAACGGGTAATATATATTTTTTCGTAGATTTTTGAGCTGACTATGGATTTTAATATGTATCTTTGCTGTCGTGAATAATGTATTGTTTCGCGACAAAAATTATATGTAAATATGAATGAAAGTATTGAAAATAAAATACTTGCAAAGGTAAAAAAGTGCGGACGTAGTTCTGTATTCTTTATTGGTGATTTTATTTCGTATGGTAGTCGAAATTCAGTCAATAAAGCATTGGAGCGCCTCACGGCGAAGGGACTGTTGATTAGAGTCGCACGTGGTATTTACTGCTATCCTAAAATAGAAAAGGTGTATGGACTTGGTGCAGTCCCTCCATCGCTTGAAGACATCGCCAAGGCAATGGCAAAAAGAGACGGGGCAAGAATTGTCCCAACAGGGCTTTTTGCCCAATACCAACTGGGACTTACTCAACAGGTGCCGATGAATGTTGTTTATTTAACTGACGGAGTGTCTCGCACAATAGATCTTGGCGAGGGGAAAAACATAAAATTCAAGCGTGCCTCACCCAGATACTTTGCCATTCGCAGCCAGTTGGCTCTTCTTCTGACAATGGCACTTAAAGATTGGAAAGTGGAAAATTTGACGGAGGAACAGATCGCCCTCATTAAAGCACAGTTAAATGCAAATCCCCGCTTTCAGACGACAGATCTAAAACTAATGACCTCAAAGGTAAGGGAATTTATAATTAGCTTGTATGAATAAGTTTTTGAAATTATCAGATTCACAGCGAAAAACCGTCTATGAATCAATTGCGCATAAGGTGGGACTGCCAGCCCAAGTCGTTGAGAAAGATTTCTGGGTAACCGCAATCCTACAGGTGATCTTTGCACTGCCTGTTGCCGGGCATATAGTTTTCAAGGGTGGTACAAGTCTGAGCAAAGGCTGGAAACTCATAGAGCGATTTTCGGAGGATATAGACCTTGCTGTTGATTCCGTATTCCTTGGCGCGCAGGAAGGAGACCTTACGAAAAAACAAATCAAGAAATTGCGTAAGACATCGTCGCTTTTCGTTTTAGCGAAGCTGGCTCCCATGATTTGTGAAGAACTTGAACGGCAAGGATTACAGTCGTTTATTACAGTCGAAGCACAACCCAACGGCGAAGGTGATAACACATATCCCGAACCACGTCAGATTTATCTTCATTACAAGTCTGTCTTTGATAAGGCACTCACATATCTTCGTCCTGATGTAGTATTGGAAGTCAGTGCTCGTTCATTGATTGAACCGACAGAGCCAATACAGATCAAAAGTATCCTTGGTGAGCACCTCCCTGTTATGCCACTGAACGATAGTGTCATAAATACTGCCATTCCTGCAAAGACATTTCTTGAAAAGGTGTTCTTGCTCCATGAGTTATTCTCTGTTCCCAGGCATGGAATGGTGGCTGAACGCAAAAGCCGACACCTTTATGACCTTTACGTCATGATGAATAAAGATTTGGCAAGGGATGCAGTTAGTAATGATGTTTTATGGGAATCCATACGCCATCATCGGGAAATTTACACCTCTGTGCGAGGTGTGGACTATACACCTGATGTACGCAAACGTCTCCAGCTTATCCCCAGAAAAGATATTATTGACACATGGAGTTCTGACTATGATTCAATGAAAGAATCTATGATTTACGGGGAAAAGCCAACATTTGATGAATTATTGAAGGGGATGTCAAAACTTCAGGAGATGTTTAGAGGAGAAGATTGTCATAAATAATGCTTACGATTCTGGAATAGAACAAGATTTCGGCAATAAAATTGTATTATTGCCGAAATCTAATCGTTAACACTTATAGTTCTATATTTAGTGTCTCCATTTGGGTTTGAAACTCTGTGAATGGCTATCCTCTTCTTTATTTTGAATAGGAGACGGCTCGTTGCTTACCTTGACAGAATGACTATTGCCGGATAAAGCCTCTTCTTGTTTCATGCCCTCCGTTTCTTCCTTTTCCTCTTCCGATGGTGCAAGTGTAAGGGCAATCCTTCTGTCCAACTCTGCCGACTGTCCTTTGAGTGAGCGAAGCTCGTCCTCTCTCTTCCACGTTCCATTAGCAATAGCAATGTAGATTTCCTTGTTGGCAACCACTTTCTCTTTCTCCTTCTCATGCGATTCTATCACCTTGGGGATACGTCCCAGCGCACCTAAGAAGTTCTCACACGCAAGTTTCGGATCCGTAGCTAACTTACCATTATTATAGGTGTAGTAGATGCTCTCCTGCCCTTTAACAAAAAAACGATTTACGGAGCAGTCAAACAAATCCTTTGAGGTACTTTCCGTCTTCACCATGATGGAGAAGCCATAAATCTCACCGATTTTATTGTACTCGCCTTTGGTGCGTGCCTTCTCGTCAATCTCGTGCAGGCGGGCTGCAATAACCCTGATGTCCGTACTGTCCTCCACACCTTTGATGACAAGTTTGTTGATGGGATTACCCTCTGAATCACGTTCTACACGCTTTTCAAAGCACGCCAAATCTTCCTTAGCTTCTTTAATCTTATCTGAATGGAAAGACACGGAGTTGTCAATCTCCGCCAACTTGCCCGTTGCGGCATCACGTTCACGGAGGAAGTTTTTGCGCTCGGATTCCAAGGTAGCAATCTTCTTGTCAAGTTTGGCTTTCTCCAAAAGGTCGGTGTTGCCCGAAAGCACTGCCACATATTCAGAGAAGTTCATACCGCTGTCCTCGTCCATCGACCCTTCATCAATGGTACGACTACCAAGCGTGTTTGTCTTCAGCTGGTTGATGAAAAGCTGCTTATTATGCAGCAGGTTGAATTTGTAACTGTCCAATGAGCGTTCTACGGCATAGATGACGACATCGACCTTGTTGTCTGCAAATCCTTTGGCAATAAGGTTTCCCTTGCGCACAGCTCGTCCGTTACGCTGCTCCAAGTCCGATGGTCGCCAGGGCGTATCCAAATGATGCACCGCAACGGCACGCTGCTGTGCGTTTACGCCTGTTCCCAACATAGAGGTAGAACCGAAGATAATGCGAATGTCACCACGGTTCATCGCATCTACCATCGCTTTCTTTGCCTTCTCGTTCTTGCACTCCTGAATGAAGCGTATCTCGTAGGACGGGATATGATAGTCCTCTACCAACTTACGCTTTATCTCAGAATAGATGTTCCATTCGCCAGGCTTGTAAGTCCCTAAATCAGAGAAAACAAACTGTGTACCTTTCTGTGCATCGTACTTTTGGTAATAGTCATTGAGCAGCTTCGCGCAATGGCTTGCCTTGTTGTCGATATGATCTGAGTACCCATTTTCATCTATCATGCGTAAATCAAGGCTCATCTTTCTGGCGTAGTCTGTGGCAATAAGCATCTTCGCCCTTTCCTCACTCTCACTAAGCGGTGCGCGTCCTAAAAGCGTGGCATTGCCTGTTTTGGCAAACTCCATCAGCTTGCCAATAAATTCCTCCTGCTCGGGCGTGGGCGGTATGTTATGCAGTATCTCATTCTTCTCGGGTCTATCAATTCCGATGTCCTTGGCAGTTCTGAAATCGCAGATCTCCGCATAGAATGCCGCCAGCTCCGGCACCTTGATGAACGTCCTAAACCGCTCTTTCTGAATGATATCGTTTGTGATGGAGAACTCATAGTCAGTTGATTTCTTGGCAAAGACCGCTGCCCAAGCATCGAAACTGTTGATACTCTGTTTCTCCAAAGCCTGCGGGCGCAGATACTTGAACAGAAGATACAACTCTGTCAGACTATTGGAAATAGTAGTTCCCGAAAGGAAAGTCGCTCCTAAGTCCTTGCTCGACCTCTCCTGTATGGTGCGTATGGCAAAGAGCATATTGAGCGCACGCTGTGAACCATCAGGATTGCCCAAGCCCGAAACACGGTCATGGCGTGTGTTGAACATCAGGTTCTTGAATTGGTGGCTTTCATCGACAAAGAGGTGGTCGATTCCCATCATCTTGAAGTCCACGGCATCGTCCTTTCGCTCGGCAATGCTGTCTTGAATGCCCTGCAACTTGGCTTCCAAGGTCTGCTTACGTTTTTCTAAGCCTTTGAGCATGGCACGGGAAATGTCCGCTCCCTGCATACGGAGTACTTCAAGGTTTTCCTCCACAGAATCTTTTTCTTTCTGCAAAATCGCTTCTTGTATCTCCAAAGCCTGCGGTATCATGCCAAACTGCTCATGCGTAAGGATAATGCAATCCCAATCGTTATTCTTGATGTCATTGAAGATGCGTTGGCGGTTCTGCTTGTTGAAGTCATTCTTGCCAGGATAAAGCAATTTTGTATTGGGGTAAGCCTTGCGAAAGGTGTCGGCAATATCGAATACATTTGCTTTGAGTCCGATAATCATAGGCTTGTTGGCTAATCCCAATCGCTTCATCTCGTAGGCAGCGGTACACATAATAAGCGTTTTGCCGGCTCCTACCTCGTGGTCGCAGATACCTCCACCGTTGGTTTTGAGCATCCACACAGCATCCTTCTGGCTCTTGTAAAGGTCGGAAATACCCAGTCTTTTAAGGTCAAGGTCGGGAAATGTCTGGTGCGTACCGTCAAAGTTAGGGCGTACAAAACAGTTAAAAAGGCGGTTGTACCTGTCGGAGAGTTGCTGCTTGAACGTGTCTGGTGTGCGTCCGAGCCAATCGACAAAGCCCTGTCTGATTTCCTCAATCTTGGCATTTGCCATCTGGATGGCATGTCCGTCCCTTACTTTGATGGTCTTGGTCTCTCCCGTAACCTTGTCCGTCACCTCCTTGCTCTTGTTGATGTCGGGAATGGTATTGTGCAGGGCATGCTTGAGGAGATTGATTCCATCATAACGGCGGAACTCCCCCTGTACGGCATACTTGTGCCAGATATTGGCATTCTTACGGTCGCAGACAATGCTGTACTCGTCCATGTTGGAATGGTAGGATACGCTAATGTCTGTCCCGAAGAATTCCGAAGCGAACCTGCCATAGACTTTAGCAGGTATCCAGCGTTCACCGAGATTGAAGTCAAGGTCCGCAAAAGGAATGGGTGTTGGCGTGGCTGCGCGCAGGGCAGCAAGGCTCTGTTTTGCTTCCTCGTGCCCAGGATGGTCCAAGAGCCACGACTCGATACGCTCCGCCTTTTCAATCACATTGCCTGAAATGAACTTGTCGGCCACTTCGTAAGCATTCTCTTCGGGATTGTAATAGATGCGACCTTCCAAGGAAGAAATGATGTCGCTTTCCTCCATATCAGGTAAAAGCGAACTCATGTAGTCAAGTTCCACCGCGCCGTACTTGTTGAGCGATGCACCCAGTGCCTCCATCGGGTCTGCGGCAACGGTCAGTTCCGTGGTAGAAAATGCCGTTGGATGGTCGAAGATGTCCGCCTTGATGTACCTGCCGTTCTCGGAGCGTTCCAAGAAGAGCATTTCCACACCTGTAGCATCCATCTTGATAATGTCGGTGTTCGCCTTCTGGTTAAAGTAGCCCCAGCGTGCAACATAGTCATCATACAGGTGGTTGAGCCTGCTGCGGTCTTCCCTGTCTTCTGCATGGTTCTCTGCCTCGTAGTCATAGAGACGATGATAGCACTCCCGTATCTCGATATAGGCTTTGAGACGGGAAAGCTGCGCATACGGCAAGTCCATCGGGTTAAAGGTTGGATGTCGCTTTAAGTCAGAAAGAAAGCCTATCTGTCCCTTCTGTACGACAATGGAGCCGTCTCTCAGGTGAGAGTCCGGCGAAGAGAGAAAAGGGCGCGGGGAAGCGTCAAACTCTTTTCTGACTTCCGCTATAGGTTTTGGCTTGCGCTCTTCGGCTTCGTTCATGAAGTCGAAAAGCGACGGCTCACGTGAAGAGGAAGAAGCATTTTTCCTGCTACTACGGGTACGGCGTTGAGGAATGATCGCTGCCTTTTGTACCTTGCTGACCGATGTTTTTGGGGGAGCAGTTTGTGTTATAGGACGGCGTGCCTGTGAAGTTCCTGGATTATCCTTGATTTCATGGTTCACACGGGTAACCTCTCTTGTCCAAAGGCTGTATTCCTCTGGGGCAAACAGTGACAGCTGCTCCGGTTGTCCGATGTCTTCCATATTATTGTCCACCACTGGATGATGATCGTCGTCAAAGAATATTGTCTGTCCGTTCATCTCTCTTGGGGCTTCAATATCCGTACGGATTTCCGACCTTTCCTGCTCGTATTGATGATGAAGTGTCAAGGCGGGTACACCTTCGGGTGCAGGTTCTATAATCATGGAAGGCTGTTCTGATACGAATTGTTGTAGGGCAGACTCTGATGATGACGGCTGTAATGGAATTGTCTCGCCGTTAGGAACGATATTTTCCATTATCTGCATATCGTTCTCAGAAGCAATGGTTACAGTCTCCTTAACCTTATTCTCTGTTTCTGCCTTTGTTATTACTTCTTCCTTGATTTCCTCTGCTACCACTTCTTCTTTGGTATATTGTCCCCTGACTATTTCTTCCAGTTCGGCTATCTCGTGCAATTTCTTAGGAGAGAAATACAGGTCGCGTTCAATCCCCAGTCCTCTTACCTTCACGCCTTCCATCTCATCAAGGGACATATTGCCAAGCTCCCAACCATAACCCATTGTCACGGCACCGAAGCCAATGCGCTCCTTGGGGTCGTACTCCAATAGATAAGCCGTGTAAGCCCCCATTGGGAAAAAGTAGCGAGCGTAGGCGGTGCGGTCGCCGATGAGCTGCTTTTCCGTTGCATAGAGCTTGGGAAGTTGCTTCTTGGTGCTGTCGGGCATCAAATTGTAAGCATTTTCTTCTTCTTTTTCATCTTCCTTGTCCTCTTCCTTTTCCTCCTTATCCTTGATTTCCTGTTCTTGAGGTATTTCTTCCGTTTTTATGCTTTCTTGCACTTTCTGCACTATCTTGTCCACGTGTACCTGCCATTCCTCCCCGTTCATGGGTATGCCAGTTTCATAGAGTTTACGATCGAAACGCTGCTCCACTTCTAAGGATAGTTGCGTGCGCAGGCTGTCAGCCATATCCTCGATACTGCCGTCAAACGTATATTCCCAAGCAGGCTTACCGTAAGGGTCTGTACCCATTTGTCTGTCTATGGCAATCGTACGGTGGGAAATATCCTTCCATTCGCCCTCGAAGAGGGAGTTATGATTGAACGCAATAGAGAAGCCGTCGCCTTTGGGGACAGAGGCGGTTTGTACAAACTGCTGTTCAATGCCCTCACCAATTTCTTTACCCGACTGCTTTTGCAGGACAATCAGGTCGCTGCCTACATCCGTACCTGCATTCTCGGAGAACATACCCGAAGGCAAACGGATAGCGGAGATAAGTCGGCTGTTCTGCATGAGGTAACGGCGGATGGCTTCATTCTTGGGGCTGTCCAATACGCCCTGCGAGGTAATAAATGCAAGAAGTCCGCCTTCTTTGATAGTGTCCAGCCCTTTCACAAAGAAATAATTGTGAATGGTTCTGGTGGATTCCCGTTTAAGGATGTTCTCTCCCTTGCTATAGCTACGGTCATAGACCATAAAGTCGCCAAAGGGAATGTTGCTGGTGATAAGGTCGTACTTGTCCTTTTCTTCCAGTTCCCCAATGGCTTCAAAGGGTTCTTGCCGAACAAAGATATTATCCTTGCCGTAAGGATGGAGGGCTTGTGTGATGCGTGCCGTCAGTAGGTCTTTCTCCATCGCATCGACCATACCGGCACTTTTGGCAAAGGTTTCGGTAAAGGCTCCCATACCTGCTGAAGGGTCTAAGCACCTTCTTACTTGCACGTCGGCAGCACTAAGGGCTTCGGCAATGGCGGAGACAATACGGGTATCGGTATAGAAGGAAGTCAATACGCTTGCCTTGATGCTTTCCCAATAGCGTTTGGCGGTATTGGCATCGACGGCATCACGGTAAATCATCTGTTTGAGTCTTTGGGTAGGCTTGAACAGGTTTTGTTCCGATGCACTCCAATAGCGGAGATCATCGGGATTATCACAACGGTTCAATACGCATTTCAGACCACCGAAACCTTGATAACCTCTGAGCAGGACTCTCTCGGCTTCGGTGGCTTCACGGCGTTCTTTCTCTAATCGGAGGATTACACGGATGGCTTCCGTGTTGCCCTCCAAGACAGCTTTCTTATTGTATGCCATAGTTTTTCTGTTTTTAAGATGGAGAGGAAAAATTAGTCGGGAGATAATTTTTTCTACCTCTCAACTAATTTATTTTATCTCTGAGTCTGTGGTAACTATCTCCCTCGTACTTTTCCTTTCTTTCCCTCAAACTCAAAGGTGGTGGTGTGGTCTTCGCCCAGAACAAGACGTGCGTTGAACTTTTTGCCAGCCTTACTCGTCAATCCTTTGAGGATGGGCGTTCGCCCGGTGGTTATCAAATCACGGATATTATCTTCAGAGAGATGTATGCCGCAGACTTCACGAAACACGTGGAAGCCACAGCTTTCATGACTGCACTTGGCAACCTTGGCATATATGCCGACACTCTGCTGTCCGCACTTTGGGCAGCGGTAGACAGGATAGGACTTCTGCTCTGAAGAAAGCGAGAGGAGTTCTTCGCAGATTGTTTCCACGTATGAGTTGATGCCTTGTGAAAACTTATCTGCAGGCATTTTTCCCGCCTCGATGGCAGCAAGGGCAAGTTCCCAACTTCCTGTCATCTCTGCATTGGCAATCTTCTTGTCCTTGACAATCTCATAGACTGCCAAGCCTTTTTCGGTGGGAATGATGGCTTTCTTGTCCCTTCGGATATAGTCACGCAGGATAAGTGTCTCGATGATGTTGGCTCGGGTGGCAGGTGTACCGATGCCGCATTCTGCCATTGCTCTTTTACTTTCTGCATCTGAAACTTCTTTACCAGCATTCTCCATAGCGGAAAGCAAAGTGGCTTCTGTATAGAGCGGCTTTGGCTTGGTCTTGTACTCGGTAATCTCTGAAGAAAGCAGTGGTAATAGCTCGTTTTCTGTCAAATTGGGCAACACGGACAAGGTCTGTTCTTCATCCTCCTTGCCTTTTTCATCGTTCGTGCCAATTCCTTGCTGCACGGCTTTCCAGCCCAAGGAGATACTTCGGCACGCCTTCCAAATGAAGGTGTTTGTACCGTCGGTCAGTTCCACCTGCATACGCTCCTCCTCTGAATCGGGAGAAAAGGCTTCGATGAAACGATGGACTACCATTTGGTAGATGGTCGTTTCGTCTGCCGATAGTCCTGATGGAGTTTCACCCGTAGGGATGATGGCGTGGTGGTCGGTTACCTTGTCGTTGTCCACCGAGTGGCGATTAAGTGGGAAAGATAATCCTTGTCCTATCTTGCCGAGCAAGGCGGGTACTTCCTCGAAAACATCTTCGCTGATGTATCGACTGCCTGTGCGGGGATAGGTCGTGATTTTCTTCTCATAGAGGCTCTGCGCTATTGAGAGGGTCTTATCTGCTGAAAAGCCGTGCTTTCGGTTGGCTTCCTTCTGTAGGGCAGTGAGGTCGTACAAGAGGGGTGGCGACGTATGTCCCACCTTTTTTGCGACCGAAGTCACGGTAAGCCGGCTCTGTTCGCGAAGTATGGCGAGAGCGGACTGTGCATCGGCTTCATTGTCAAATGCACTACTGCTCACGGCTTTCAGCGATATGCCCTCTTTCTCTCCTGCTACGGAGAGTTTCCAATAGGGGACGGAAGAAAAATCACGATTTTCTATATACCGACGGCAGACCATAGCAAGGGTTGGGGTCTGTACCCGTCCCAAAGAGTAACCGCCTTTGCGTGCAATGGACAGGGCACGGCTGGCATTGATGCCCACAAGCCAGTCGGCTTCGCTTCTTGCCTTGGCGGAGTGATAGAGATTGTCATATGCACTTCCCGCTTTGAGATGGGCAAGTCCTTCACGGATGGCTTTGTCCGTGAGCGAGGAAATCCAAAGTCTGTCAAAAGGCTTATGGCAGTTCAAGTGCTGATAGATATAGCGGAAGATAAGTTCACCTTCACGCCCGGCATCGGTGGCTACGATGATGCGGCCGGCTCTGTCGAAACAACCTCGAATAGCTTTGAGCTGTTTGAGTGCTGCGGGGTCTGATGTGTACTCCTTATCCTTGCGTACTTGACGAACGATAAGTTGGAAGGGATTGGGACGGATGGGCAGGTCTTCGGCTTTATAGGCTGCAAAACCGTAGGCTTCGGGCATGGCAAGGGTGATGAGATGTCCCATCGCCCATGTAACCACATAACCGTTACCTTCTAAATATCCGTCCTGTCTGTTGTTTGCTCCAACGATGTGGGCAATGTCTCTTGCCACCGATGGCTTTTCGGCAATAATACAAGTAATCATAGTCGGGTTTGGTTTTAAGGGTTACATCTTACGTCCGCGGCGTTGCTGTTTCTTTTCGTCCTGCTTCTGCTTTTGGGCATCAGTGGGCTGTGTCTGCCCGGACTTTAACGGCTCGTTCACGTTCTTGGTGGCTTCGTTGGTCTTGCCTTGATTGTTCACGGCAATCTGTGTTTTGTGTTCTTCGGCTACGGCTACCACCTTTTCCTTGCCGGTCTCCTGCTTCTTGTCAGGATTCCACTTGTAAAAGCGGGGGCGGTTCTGTTCCTTGTCCATCTTGACGTAGGCATTGAAGGATTGCCCTTCCTTGTCCACCATATTCTTCAGATAGAGCGTGCGACCGCTGTCCAAGGCTTCACGCTGTTTTTCGCTCAGTTCCAAACCGCAGAGTTTATGTGGTGCGCCTTGTTGCTGCGTGTGCTGCTGTCGCTCTTTCAATCCTTGCTTGCCATCGAAGATAAACTCGATGCCTTTCTTCTCGGCATTGACTTGCAGGGTGGCATCAAAGGACTTACCGCTCTTGGCGGTCATTCCTTCCACTTTCACAGCTTTGCCTTCTACAAGGTCTTTATACTGTGCATCGGAAAGCGTAACGCCTTTGATTTCCTTTGGGATAGCCACACGGTCGGCACGAAGGGCGATGAGTTCGTTGGTCTGCGGATCGATGGATACGTAGGCTGCGAACGGCTCGCCATTCTTGGGCGTAATCTCAATGGTCTTGCCAAGATTACCCGTTGCAAGAAGCTGTTCTTTCTCCTCTGAGGAGAACTTGTGTCCCAAATAAGGGAAGTCGAGTTGTGGTTCTTTGCGGAGTGGGTGGATAGCCAATCCGATGTTACCCTCACCATCTGTACGGAATGCCAGACGTGCATCAGTATAGATGGTAGTATCACCGATAGGCACGGCAATCGTGATAAGATTGCTCTTTTGCCAATTGAGCATCTTTGCTAACTCTCCGCTCTGCTCCAATCGCTCACGGGTAAGACCGAGGTCGTCAAGCTGCTTCCAATCAATCTTTGATTCGTCGATAGCGGTGGCGTTCTTCTGTTTGGGCAGGAAGTCGTCAAAGCGCACCTGACTGTCTGCCAATTGCTGCTTGTTCTCCGGCTTCTCACGGTTCTGAAGCATGGTGTGGAGCGATGCTACTCCTTGCTCCACGTTGTTAGCCACTACCTTGTAGAGCCCAAAACGAGACGGTTCGTTGAACTGCTTGAGAAAATTAGTCATGAAGTTCTTCAGCAAGCCATCCTTGTTGTTGAATTTTAAGAAGGCTGCTTGATGCACATCTTTGGCTTCTGTTGTTTGGACCTTTCCTTTGTCGTCAATACCTGAAACTACGGAGAGTTTTCCCGTTTCGTTAGCATTCTTCACTTCCGTGCGGTCTTCCAATACCAGCACATAGTTGTCATTGTTGTTCGATTCCATAAATCATTGTTTTTAAGATGAGTAAATCATTATCGAACAGCAAAAATATAGTAATAATAATAATGATTCTCATTTAAGGAAAACATTGGATAAATAGAGAAAAATGATGTAGTTAAACGGAACAATTATTGTCATATTATAGAATTTATATAAATTCACCTGCACGGATCACTAACAGAATAAAAAAGGAGAAAAAATACCAATCTAAATATGTTTGTGCGAGTATATCTCTGTGGTAACACATATAGCTAATTCATCTATAAGGCAATTACAAAACAAAATCGAGTTGCGATATTTTAATATAAATCTAAAAAATGAATGTTAGTAATCTTAATAGGTACTTGTTGGTTGACTCTACCTATGTAAATATATTTTCATTCTTCGTGAAAATAATAATGAAAATACTTTGTAATTTAAATCTTTCTACGTATCTTTGGGGCATTATTCTAATTTTAATTATTATAGTTATATTTCTCCGTGATTAATCAATTAAAATATACAAAGTAGGCAAACAAATAGAGAGCAATACTTTCAAGAGTTATCCGTCACATCTCGTGATTATTTTCTTCCTTATATCTCTCGATTCTATGATTTGAAGCCAGGACTCCGAATTTTGGAAATAGGTTGCGGGGATGGAGGAAATTTATTGCCGTTCTCAGAATTAGGATGTTATGTCTTGGGGGTTGATATGTCTGAAGTTAGAATTAATGATGCTAGACGTTTTTTTAGTGAGAGAAAAACGTCTGGGAATTTTATTTGTTCTGATATTTTTAAATTAACTCATTTGCAGAATTCATTTGATACCTTAATTCCGCAGCATTTTTTCTTGTGCGAAAATTTTATATATTGAGATGT
>CAUTPS010000004.1:0-100251 GCA_963540415.1 uncultured Prevotella sp. | reverse complement strand
TAAGGAGCGTCTGTCGTTCTAAGTTAGGTAATGAAATGCGCACAAAGGTATCATCACCATTGGCTTTCGGAGCCTTACGACGACGTTCACCAAGAAACTTTCGTTCAACAAAAGGTGAACCTTTCTTTCCTTCTGAAGCCTCAGCAGCAGTGTCAGAAAGCGGTATATAAAACTCCATCATACCATCAATGAAATAGCTAAGCATGGAGTTTGTGGTCTGATAGACACGATAATAGCCTTTCAGACGAGTGTATTGTCGTTCCTGCGCCTGCGTATTCACAACTGCAAGAATGAGTATTATGGAAAGTAAGAAACTACGTTTAAACATTTCTTTTAGTGTTTATATGAGTACAAATCATAGGTATTCCATTAGGATTCCCCACACAGCTATAATATGACAAATACTACCTGCAAGTACGAAGAAGTGGAATACTGTGTGCATATACTTACGTTTGTTGAGCGAATAAAACAGTGCTCCAGTGATATACATGACTCCTTCTGCAAAGATCCAGACGAGCGATTGCGTTTCTAAAGCATCGACTAATGGTTTGAAGGCGACCAATACTGAGAGTCCCATACCGATGAATGTCAACGTTTCTAAGTTACTATGGTCACGCAACTTTCGGAAGGATGAAATGGTACCAAGTATTGCACAGAACCATACAAAGGCAAACAAGCCCCAGCCCCAAGCACCTTGATTGCGCAAGGCTATCAGTGTTATGGGCGAATAAGAACCTGCTATATGCCAATAAATAGCGGCATGGTCCCACTTTCGCAACCGTTCTTTCCATACAGAATGAGCAGAAAGGGCATGATAGACGGTCGATGTGATATAACTGAAAAGCATCCCGACAAGATATAATATCACACCTGCTGTTGCCCAACCAGACCGCTCCTTAGAGCACCAAACAAGGAAAATCGTACCGAACACTACGCCCAGTACGATTCCTCCACTATGACTCCATGCGTTCCATAGTTCCTCTTTGTGTGAAAAGAATATCTTTCGTCTCACCTTGATAACTACTTTCTTCTGCGGCTCTTGCTACCACGCTTGCTGCTCTTTCGGTCGTTCTTCCTATTTACAGCATACTCTGCAGCAGCCTGCTTTGCCTTCAATGGGCGACCATCATCAAGTGCGAAATCGAGCTGTCTACGCTCTAAATCGGCCTTAGCCACCTGAATGCGGATAGGATCACCAAGCTGGTAGACATGGTGACGACGTCGACCAACAAGACAATAGTTCTTCTCATCGAAATCGTAGTAGTCATCATCGAGGTCACGCATTGGTATCATACCCTCGCAATGGTTCTCATCTATCTCCGCATAGATACCGAAACTCTGAATACCAGATATGTGTGCATCATAGCATTCACCGATATGCTCGCTCATAAACTCAACCATCTTATACTTGATAGAGTCGCGTTCTGCATTCTGTGCAACGAGTTCCATGTCTGAACAATGCTCACAAAGCTCCTCGTAATGTTCCTTATTAGCCGAGCGACCACCGTTCTGGTAGCGTGTTATCAAGCGATGAACCATCGTATCGGGATATCGACGAATAGGCGAGGTAAAGTGGGTGTAATAATCAAAAGCAAGTCCGAAGTGACCGATGTTATGCGTAGTATATTTCGCCTTCATCATCGAACGGAGTGCAATCGTCTGAATCACCTTCTCTTCACGTTTGCCTTGTACCTCGTCCATCAGCTTATTCAGCGCACGGGCAGTAGCCCCCTTGGTGCTTACAGACTTGAGTTTATAACCAAACTTAGCGGTAAACTCACGCAAGTTCTCGAACTTCTGCGGGTCAGGATTGTCATGAACACGATAAGGAAGGGTCTTTGCTTTCTTGCCTTTCTTCACGATTCCGACACTTTCTGCTACTGTCTTATTAGCCAAGAGCATAAACTCTTCAATCAACTTGTTAGCATCCTTTGAACGCTTAAAGTAACAACGGATTGGCTTACCCTTCTCATCAATGTCGAAGTGGAGTTCTTCTGAATCGAACTTCACACTTCCTGCCTTCATACGACGACCACGAATCAACTTTGCAAGACGGTCGAGTGTAATGATTTGTTCGGCATTCTCGCCTTTATATCCTGCCTTTCCTGGGTCAGGAGCAGGCTCGCCCGTGCCGTCAACAACACCATTGTCTTCCAATATCTGCTGTGCCTCTTCATAGGCATAACGACGGTTAGACTTGATAACGGTATGTACAATGCGGTAAGCCTTTACGTTTGCTTCATCGTCAAGGTTGAAGATACAACTGAAAGCGAGCTTCTCTTCGTCTGGACGGAGCGAACAAATGAAGTTACAAAGACGCTCAGGAAGCATCGGAATAGTGCGGTCTACAAGATAAACAGACGTTGCACGCTGCTGCGCTTCACGGTCGATAATATCTCCTTCCTTGACATAATGCGACACGTCAGCGATATGTACGCCCACTTCCCACAGTCCACTCTCTAACTTTCGGATAGAAAGTGCATCGTCAAAGTCCTTCGCGTCACGTGGGTCTATCGTACAAGTCCATACGTCACGGAAGTCTTCACGCTCTGCATAGTCCTGCGCTGTGATCTCAGCACTTATCTTCTCAGCAGCATCCTCGACACGTTTAGGATACTTATAAGGCAATCCATACTGTGCAAGGATGGTATTCATCTCTACATCATTGTCACCAGCTTCACCCAAGACGTCCACCACTTCGCCCACAAGGTTCTTATGGTCGGCATCAGGCCACTTAGTAATCTTCACCAAAGCACGGTCGTCTGTCTTTCCTCCCTTTAGTTTCTTCTTAGGAATAAGGATGTCATGAATAAAGAGATTCTCCTGTGTTACAAGAAAGGCAATGTCCTTCTCGACACGCAACCTTCCAACGAAGGTGTCTTTCTTCCGTTGCAGTATCGCGATGACCATTGCCTCTTTTATATGATTCTGACGGCGTGCCATGAACTGAACTCTCACTTGGTCGCCATTCAAAGCCGCCATAGAATTACGCTCAGAGACAAAGACTGGTGTACCACCATCCTCTGGCAAGAATGTATTCTTACCATTCGCCTTGCGGATAAAGGTACCTTCCTGCACCTGTCCTTTGGTATTCAACGTGTAAGCACTCTCTCCAACCTTTGACAGGAAGTCGTCCCACGCCAATTCCTCCATCACATCTATCGCCAACATTTTGGCTGGATGGGTGGTCAGCTTGAGTGCATGAAATATCTGTTTAAAGCTAAATGTCTCGTCGGGTTGTGTCTGAAAGAAACTCATGAGTTTCTCTGCAAGCTGCTTCTTGGTCAATCGCTTGCTGCTTTTCTTTTCTTTCCTCATAGTGGAATTAGTTGTTTTGAACTCAAGTAAAGGTTATCCTAAGCAGTCCTAAAAGCCATCGGACATCATTGTCCGGAGGCTTCGGACAAGTTGTCCGAAATAGCCGTAGCATATGTCCGGTAGACCGAGACAAAACGGTTTGATACTTAGTTGCAATGCTGTTCATTACATACAAAACATCTAAAAACCGAAACTTGAGTTTTGTTATTTTCCACAAAGTAACGAAAAAGTTTGTATCTTTGCAAACGTTTGCAACGAAATTTTTAATGAAAAAGATACTTATAACAGGCGCATCGGGCTTCATTGGCTCCTTTATCGTGGAAGAAGCACTGCGCAGAGGTATGGAAACTTGGGCGGTAGTACGCCGTAGTTCCTCACGAGAATACCTCCAAGATGAACGGATTCATTTCATAGAATTAGACTTCTCATCAGTCGATAAACTAAAAGAACAGCTCTCTGGACATCAGTTTGACTATGTTGTTCATGCCGCTGGTGTGACAAAATGCTTGAATAAGGAGGATTTCTTCCGTGTCAACCGTGATGGTACACGCAACTTTGTAGAGGCTCTTCAAGCGCTTAATCAGCCTTTGGAGCGTTTTGTTTTCCTATCAAGTCTTAGCATCTTCGGCGCTATCAGAGAGCAACAACCTTACAAAGAGATTGAGCCAACAGATACTCCACAGCCTAACACAGCCTACGGTAAGAGTAAGTTGGAGGCTGAACAGCTATTGCCTTCGTCCTTCCCTTATATCATCTTGCGCCCAACTGGCGTTTATGGACCACGTGAGAAGGATTACTTCCTAATGGCAAAAAGCATCAAGGGGCATAGCGACTTCGCTGTTGGCTATAAGCAGCAGGATATCACCTTCGTATATGTTAAAGACGTGGTACAGGCTACCTTCCTTGCCCTTGAGCACGGAAAGATAGGTAGTGCCTACTTCCTAAGTGATGGAAAGGTCTACCAGAGTACTACCTTTAGCGACCTCATCCACGAGGAGTTAGGTCGTCCTTGGTGGATTCGCATCACAGCTCCAATATGGGTTCTGCGTGTTGTGACTTTCTTTGGCGACCTTATCGGACATGCGACAGGTAAGATTTCGGCTTTAAACAACGACAAATACCAGATTCTAAAGCAGCGTAACTGGCGTTGTAACATCCGTCCTGCGATTGAAGAATTAGGCTATAAGCCAGAATATGACCTCAAACGAGGCGTAAAAGAAACTATAGAATGGTATAAAAAAGAAGGCTGGCTGTAAAATAGCTAATTATTATTAGCCTTATTGGTCCAATTAGGCTAATAAGGCTAATAGGCCTAATAAGCCCAATATCAACAAACAATGAAACAATTCATCATAGACTTATTTAAATTAGAAAAGAAGCCCGTAAAGGGACTTATGGCATACGAATGGGTGGTAATGGCTTACTTGGTGTTGACACTCATCGTTATCTTCTTTATGTACACCACTATTAACAACCCACAGGCAATGATATTCGGGCGTCTACGCATCGTTGCTTTGACAGCTGCTATGTGGGTGGTTTATCGCTTAGCTCCCTGTAGAGCGACTCGTTTCCTACGTGTTGGCGTACAGTTAGGACTGCTTGCATGGTGGTATCCTGACACCTTTGAAATCAATAGACACCTGCCCAACCTCGACCATCTCTTTGCGCAATGGGAGCAAGACCTCTTTGGTTGTCAGCCAGCATTGCTCTTCTCAAAGGCTTTGCCAGGTCCTATCTTCAGCGAGTTGTTCGACATGGGCTATGCAGCCTACTATCCAATGATAGCCGCAACGGCTGTTTATTACTTCGGTTGGCACTATAAGGAGTTTAATAGAGCTACCTTTATCATCCTCTCTTCCTTCTTTATTTATTACGTCATCTTCATCTTCGTGCCTGTAACAGGACCTACCTTCTATTATAAGGCGATTGGTTTACAGAACGTGACAGCGGGTATCTTCCCTAATGTTCACGACTACTTCAACCATCATCAGGAGTGTTTACCAAGTCCCGGATATACTGATGGCATTTTCTATCACCTCGTTGAGGATGCTAAAGCAGCTGGCGAGCGTCCTACTGCAGCCTTCCCAAGCTCACACGTTGGTGTCAGCACTATCTGTATGTTACTCCTTTGGCACGATCGCAACTATAAACTTTTGGCTATCCTTGCACCTTTCTATCTTCTGCTTTGCTGTGCCACAGTTTATATCCAAGCGCATTATCTCATTGACGCCATCGCTGGTTTCATCACTGCAGTTATCCTCTTCGCCATCCTCCTACGCATATCACGTAAGATGATAACGGAGTAATGCGACACTTTGAATAAGAAATAAGACTATTATAAAGCCAATAAAAGGAGTCAAGTCAATAGTTTCTTCGTATAAAAAAGCATGTAATACGATAAAAACTATTGACTTGACTCCTTTTATTTTATGCCTCCTCTGATTCTTAAAACATCATTTTCCGTTGGAACCACTTGGCAAATACGGGGTCAGTAATAGCCAACTCCGTCCCACGTTTTTCTATCAAGTCACGCTCAAGGAGTGCTTTCTGCAATCGGTTGATATTCGAGTAACTCCCCAACTGATATTTCTCTCGTATCTTTGCAAGCCCAAAGTCCTTCGTAACACCAAACGATAAGGCACGCAGAAAGTTAAGTTGATACTCCGAGAGGGGTTCAACCATCTGCATAAAGAGTACCTCATTCGTTGCTAAAAGGTCGTCTGTTGCCTGCTTGATATCGGTTTCATCCACTGTCTCTCCTTCTTCCTTCTGTGTATAAACGAGCCAAGATAACTGCTGAACATAGGCTGAATAGTTGTCTGTGAAGCTACAAATCTCCTCAGCAAGGGCTGGACTGATAGTCCTTTTACCATCTGCAAAATGGCTAACAATATACTCCACCCACTCAGCTGATGGTATCTTGTCGAGCACTATCAAGTCACCAAATTGATAGAAAGGCATACTGCGGTGTAGAAAGATGCTACTCATCAAGTGATGCTTACTACCGAAAAGACAGTAAGATACGTGCTTCTGATGTTGCCATACACTCCTTAATCGTGCCTGTACATGCTTACTATCAGTCATCTCACCTATCTGCTGGAACTCATCAATACAGACAACAATCTGCTTTCCTTTCTTTATGGCAATCTTTTCAGCCATCTCAAGCACTTCTTCTGGCGTATGTGTCTTCGGTGTTATACCCAAAGAAATAGCAAAATCACTGTTCGGTTCGGGACTGAATGATATCTTTGGCGTAAGCCTATACAAGAACTCCTTTGCCTCCTCGAGCCACATACTCTGCTTTGATGCCGTCTGCTTCAGTACTTCTGACGCCAAACGGTTGTAAAAGTCATATTCACTCTTACAACCAAAGATGTCTATATAAATCGTAATAATATCTTCTGATTTCAACTTTTCACACACACGCATCACCAAGGAAGTCTTTCCCAGTCGACGAGGAGACATCAAAATGGTATTGATACCACCTCTGAAATTATTCATCAATCGCTTTGTTTCCACTTCTCTCCCTATGAAGTTATAATCGGAAACAGCTACTCCATAAACAAATTTCTTGCACATAACGATTACAGTTTTACCTTGTCTTACGACTGCAAATATAGTAATAAAATAGCAATCACACAAGTTTGTGTCACACAAACTTGTGTGACACAAACTTGTATGACCATTAACACGCTAACTAACAAATAATTACAAGATACAAGAAAAGGAAAAAGCGATATCAAAAACACCTTGATATCACTTCTTTTTTATGCTCTTTTTACGTAGAATAAACATGCGGAAAACCTACATTCTACGTATGTTTATCGTACAGAAAGACCACAACTATGAATTTTATTCATGAACAAAAAGAATTATTTTCATGAAAGAAAATATTTATTTACGTGAAGAAAAATATTTATTTTCATGAAAATAATTTGGCGATAGGACTACATACCAGTGCCAGCACCCATTCCAACACCATTCATTTGTTGGTCGTTCTTCTTCTCTTGGAAGTCATTTGAAATCTTACTCTCATGTGTTTGGAACTGCTTCTTAGTATTTCCAAAATTCCAAGTAATGGTCAATGCTACTTGTTGTGCTGGTATCGTGATGTTCATGTGGTTCTCGAAGTTAGCACCATGGCTGTATTGCTTGATGTGCATCTTGCCTGTCAACGGTACGAAATACATCAAACTGAGGTTGAGTTTGTCCTTGATAAAACTCTTTGAAAGGGTTGACGTGAACATATTAAAGCCTCCGCTATATCCCTGCAATGAACGTTTCTTTGTCAGTCCACCCATAAATACACTCCAATTCAGCTTCCATGGGAAGGTTTGTTGTACACCTAAGAATGCACTTGCTTGCCATCCAAAGTTGTGTTCACCCAACTGCTCTGAACGAATATCTCCATAGTCAACGCCACCATTGAGCATGATACGTGTCTTAGGGGTGACAGCATAATTCATAAAAGTAGTAAAGTTGGTCCAACGACTACGTACGATATTACCATAAGTTGTGTTCAGCACGGTTCCGTTCATAAACGAATACTGCTCTATCTGGTTATTAGCAAAGGTCTCACCAAGCGTCATATTCATCATAAACTTCGGTGTAAAGTAATTGAATACCAAGCTTACATTGTGACTCTTCTCAACCGATAGGTTTGGATTACCATAGCTCAAGACCGTTGGGTTGGAACGATCGATATATGGGTTGAGGTAACTAACACCCGGACGGCTGATGCGCATGTTGTAATTCAAGCCTAAGTTGACTCCGCCAGAGATGTTATAACTGAGGTTAGCAGAGGGAACAAAACTTCCATAATTCTTCTTAAAGTCGGCACCAGAACCAACGATAAAGTTCACCTTCTCCCACGTATGCTCATAACGTAAGCCTGCCTTTGCACCAAACTTACCCATTGTCGCACTGTACTCAGCATATTCTGCCAAGATACTCTGTGTGTTCTTGTAGTTCACACTGTTGGCTGCATTATAAACTTCTGCACCTCCTGTGATGTCATAGAACTTAGAATCCGATGTGTTGCGATGAGAGATAAACTTCAAACCAGTACTCAATGTCTGTCCTTTTGCTAATGGAGTCGTAAAGTCAACCTGCACAGTATGCTCCGTTCCACGCATCTTTGCAGCCGAATAAAGGTCTGTTAAAGGAATCGACACACCTGCTGGTAAGGCGTCATAAATGCGTCGATTGTTGTTTTCTGCAGGTGAGGTTGTGAAGAGATAACTCAATGTCAGACTACTTGTACGTGCCTTATTAAAGAAACGTTGATAGTCAACACTACCGTTAAACGACATGTTTTTATTCTCCATTGTCATCTCATTGCCATACGTGAAACCAGTACCATAGGCTCCACCAGAGAAGGTTGTCGTAGGGTGTCCATCGTTTTTCATCTTGTGAGAGGTCAATCCAAAGGTAGCACCGATATTACTCATAGAGTCGAGTTCATAGCCTAAGCTGATGTTAGCCATCGTAAAATTGATTTTTGTATTGCCCTTTTGCCAATAGTCCATACGTGACCCATCAGACGAAGTACGGCGCATTTCGGTTTCTGTTCCGTTTGACTTGAATTTCGCTCCCATGACATTGGCACTGTAGGTGAGCTTTCCTTGCTGTCCACTAAAGAAGGTTGTGGTGCGAGAACCATTGTTGCCTAAGGTAAGAGCTACACTGCCATTATATCCATTCATCATTGTTTTGCTCTTTCCATCACCAGTGTTCATGATGATATTCAGCACACCACCGACACCTTCTGCATCATATTTTGCACCAGGGTTTGTGACCACTTCGATTGATTTCACAGCCGAAGCAGGCATCGCTTTGAATATCTGTGAAGGATTAGAAGAGAACATTACGTTAGGTTTTCCGTCCACATAGACCTTGAAGGAACCTTGTCCATTGACAGTAATATTATCCTGTCCGTCCACAGTTACCATCGGAACCTTGCGCAACATATCAAGTACGGTGTTGGTCTTAACATCGTTGTCACTCTGAACATCGTAGGTCATCTTATCGGTTTCCATCTTTACAAGCGGCTTCTGTGCTACCACTTCCACGCCCTTCAACTGCTTTGTATCGTCTTGAACAAGGAGGTTTCCAAGGTCGATTGTGCCTCCTGCCTCCGTAAGTTGTACCCTACGCAGAATCTCTTTACGACCCATTGAAGTGAAGGAGATAAGATAGTTACCGTGTCCTGTTACCTTTTGAGAGAACTTTCCGTCCTCTGCAGTCACCGACATAGCCACCGGTGTTTCGCTTTTCTTACCTTTGTAGACTCTGATAGTGGCGTATGGTTCACCCTCGTGGGTCAAAGAATCGAGCAAAACACCCGATATCGTTGAGGTCTGACCATGTGCGGTTATGGCAATAGCCATCATACCCAAAGTAACGATTAACCTATTAATTTTCATATTCTCTATGTTTTTACGGCTGAAAAGATGATATAGATGTAATACAAAGTTGTTTCCCATTACAACAAACAACATCAATAAAATCATTATCAATCACCTGACCAGTAGTGTTTTACTATCTAATCTATATGCGTATTATACAATGCAAAACTAACGAAAATATTCTAATAAAACAAGTTTTGAAGGTAAAAAAGAGCAACTTAAAATAGGATTATTTCCTACTCTTTCTATGCTATACAATAACTATACAAACAACGTATTACATCGTGTTTAACGCTCCGCACCATCCGTGCTAACGCTCCGCACCACTCGTGCTAACCCTCCGCACCATATGTGCGGGATATCAACACGAAGATAGAAAAGGGTTATGAAGAATCATTATTGGCATGATAAGAGATATAATAAGCCGTTAATGACCAACTTCGTAAGGATAGGCATTTACCCAATAGTACAAAAAGAAGATGATTACCAAGCCCCGATAATCTTGTCATCAAGGCTTGATAATCATCTTTTAAAAAGTTATCTTACTTCAAACAAACCAACTGAATGGCAAAGCCACCACTCTTAGCCAAGTGCAAGTTAAGTACTGTTTCGTTGTTAACCACCTGCTGTTCGATCGTCATAGAGTAAGGATTCTTATCGTATTCAGCATCAGGACCATCCTTATAGATGATTGCCTTGTAGCTTGTTCCGGGTGAAAGGAAGTCGAGTTTCAACTTGATATCACGTGCATTCTCGTCACTCATACCTCCAACAAACCAGTTCTCACTATCGCGATCCTTACGTGCAGTAACGATATACTTACCTATCTCCGCCATAGGAATCACAGTCTTTTGCCAGTTAGAAGGCATTGCCTCGATGAAAGTAAAGGCTGGCTGATCCTTGTAGTTTTCGATTTCGTCGGCTGCCATCTGCCATGGAGTATAAATAACAACATACTCAGCCAACTGCTTAGCAAGTGTTGTGTGCGGATGTGTATTAGGATAAACCCTACCTTCAAGGTTAAAGATACCTGGTGTAAAGTCTATCGGTCCAGCCAACTGACGAGTGAAAGGAAGCACACAAAGATGGTAAGGAGGATTGCCACCATTGCCATCCCAAGCATTCCACTCTTGTCCTCTTACACCCTCACTGGCGATAAGGTTTGGATAAGTACGCTGTAAACCAGTTGGCATAGCAGGCTCATGATTAACCACCATAATGTGGTGGCGGGCTGCAGCCTCTATCACCTTGCGATAGTGACGCACACCATATTGAGAGTGCTGGTGCTCCTTATCGTCCATTAGATTATTGACATAACCCGTCTTAACAGCCTTGATACCCATCTTCTCATAGAGAGAGAAGGCTTCTTCTAACTGATTTTCGTAGTTCTTTGCAGCACCACCTGTCTCGTTGTGAGCGATGAGTGAGACACCCTTTGACAGTGCGTACTTCTGCAATCCCTCAAAGTCATAATCAGGATAAGCCTTTGTGAAGTTGAATTTATCACCTTCCTTACCCCAGTCGTTTTCCCATCCATAGTTCCAACCTTCGACCAATACGCCCTTGAAACCATGCTTTGCAGCAAAGTCGATATAGCGTTTTGTATTCTCGGTTGTGGCACCATGCTTAGGACCGGGAGCCCACGTTGCTGTCTGCATGTGGTAAGACCACCATACACCAACATACTTTCCTGTTGTAATCCATGATATATCCTTAATCTTACAAGGGTCGTTGAGGTTCAACATGACACGGTTTGTAATCAAACCGCCCACCTTATTCTCCACTGACAACATACGCCAAGGACTGACAAAAGGAGCTTTTGCACGCACCAAGTCGCCATTTGACCATGGAACTAACTCAGCCTTCAATCTTACGTTACCATCTTTTGTCTCTACAGGCTTAACATTCAGCGAAGAATAGTCTGTCAGATTTGCCTCATGAAGCATCATATAAAGGTCTGGTTTCGCCTCGATAGTAACAGGAGTGCATACCTTTCCCTTCTTACTCAAGTGGTCCTTTGTCCACAGTCCCTCATAGTAACCAGCATCATAAGGCAATGTCCATGCCTCTGGATCGCCCTTAAAGCAGAATTCTGTAGCCTCATCTGTGATGACAAAGTCCTTCAACTGCTTTTGCTCTGGGAATACATAACGGAAGCCCATACCATCGTCAAAGACACGGAAGACGATATTCAGCTGTCGCTGCAGCCCTTTCTTCTGTGCCAACTTCATAGTCAACTCGTTATAATGGTTGCGCACATCGACTTCTTCTCCCCATGGCTGGCGCCACGTTTCGTCCTTTATAGCTCTTGCAAAAGCCACAACACGGAAGTCACTATCAAGACTTCCATCTTTCAATTTCATTCCCAAAGCTGAAGGGAAAAGGATTACTTCCCCACCACGACGTAAAGAATAATAAGGTCGTCCAGCATTATCAACACCCACTGTCAGTGTCAGATTGCCCGAAGGTGAACTTACCGTAGCTTCCTGCTTTGCCATCATTGCCATTGGAAGAAGTGCAAAGCACAGCACTAAAAAGAGATTTTTAAAACGTTCTGTTTTCATTTATTGAGATTTTAATAATATTAATTCTTACCATTAACAGCATCAAGTAAGGCTTTCGCCTCACCTGTCTTCAATTGCACAAGGGCGTTATACGCCTCCTTTATCTTCGCATTATTAGGTTGTGCAACACGTGCTTGATACCAGCGATAGATAAGTTCTAAGTCGGCTTGCTGATAGCTTACGCCGGTGAACTTCTGCAACATGAGGAGGTATTTATACCCATACTCTAATGTTGGTTCGATAGTAGTTCCCTCGCCATAGTCGTTCCATGTGCTTATTTGCAGATACTTCAGACCTGCCTGTCGGGCTGCATCAAGCTGTCGCTGGAACAACGCTCCGTTCTCAGCATTGTAGGTTTGATAACCTGTACCGCCCTCACCTTCTTTGTAATAGTCCCAGAAACCAGGCATAGCACCGCCTACAAAGCACTTATAATCCTTAGCTATAGCATAGTTAGGATTAGGATTCACCCATGTATAAACACCTTGTGCATTGTCTGAATAAGTAGCATTATTGACACTACCCATCTTTCCTTCCAGTACAAGGAACATTGGTTTTGTAGTGAGGATAGAGAAACTACGATACCAGTCTTTTGGTGATTCCATCTGAATAGGACCGAAGTCTAATAACAATGGACGACCCTCAACCTTCACATAACTATCATCTTTAAAGAAGTTCTCAGCTAAATAACGTAAGTCCTGACGTACTGTTCCAACCTTATCTGTCACTCCTTCGAGTGTTCTGTCTTCATAAACGACACTCATCTTGAGCCCTGCACGTTTCAAAGCACGGAAGAGTGCTTCAGTATTCGACTTATGTAAGGCGATAGAATTATCACTATTAACGCCATACCAGTCAACCATTACACCGTCTAAGCCGGCATATTTCATCAGCAAACACTGATAATCCAACACAGCCTCATCGCCACTTGCATAAGGACCCGTCTGTGGATAATAGTGTGAAGCTATCTGTCTTTTGCCGTTAGCATCGGTCTTATTCGGGTCACAGTTCTTCATTGTCCAGTGGTAACCCCACTTTCCTTCGTTCTTAGGGTTGGATGTGGTGGTTTCAAACCAAGGCATATAATGTGCATACACCTGCATGGTGTTTGACTTCGTAACGGCAACAGGCACGACTTGCGTAGTCTGCTGACTGCCTTCAGGCTTCTTAGGTGCACCCTCATAGCTGTCTGCACAAGACGCAAAAAGCAATCCTGAGACAGCTGCAAATGTAAATACTGATTTCAACTTCATCTTGTTTAATGTTCTCTTAGCTGACTTTCCTATTCCCAAAGCAGGTGCAGAAAGATTCCTACTTCTTATATTGATACCGCTATCCTTCTCTCTGTCGCTATACAAAAGCTATCCTTTCGTAAGTACAAAGATAAACTTTAAATACCATAAAGAAGAACTTCAACCACATAAAGAGGCATCTTTCTCGAATTATTTTCATGAAGAAAAAGAATTCTTTTCATGATAATAAATATTTCTTTTCATGATGAAAAATGTTTTTTTTCATGAAAGTAATTTGCCACAGACAGCTTTTCTATAGGAGAAAGTCATGTTATTAACTTGATATTACATGGGTTATTGCATCATAAAAGGGGCTGTTTTCGTAAGCGTTAGTAGCTTATTCCAAGCAGTATAAAGCTTCTCTAATAAAGTCCTTAAAACCCAATGGCAACTGCATGGACCTAAAATCCCTGCCGTACCATTGGGCATCTTTATAACACTAAACCCATCAAAAATTAACTTTCGTAACCAGGATTCTGCTTTAAGTTAGGGTTCTTGCTCAACTCCTCTTGTGGAATTGGATAGATACCTGTATGCTTGTCGGCAGGATCGGCTGGCTTCTCCCACCACGCTTTGAAGTAAGTTCCAAAGCGGATGTTGGTTGTTCGGCGCAGATTCTCAAATACAAACTCGTGCTTCCACTCTGTGTCAAGGTCATCGAGGGTGAGCGTTGTGAGGTCGTCAAGGCCTGCACGCTTACGAATCTGATTGATATAAGTGAGTGCTGTTGAGGTGTAACCCAAACGAAAGTTACACTCTGCTTGCATCATTAAAATCTCTGCATAGCGCATTAGTACCCAGTCGTTGTCGCGCTCCCAAGAGTCATTAGCACTCCATTCGTACTTATTCAGACGTGCACCAGCATTCTTAGCAGCATCGGTGAAGTTGTCAATCTCCTCCGTATAGTTTAATGGTGAGCCATCATCCATCAGTACTTCAGAACCATCCTTAGCACTATACTGCTGACCGATGAGCAGACTTTGGCGACGTACATCCTTCGCATCGAATGATGAGTAGAGTCCAGGCTGTGCGCAGATACCATTACCACACCACTGATAAACGCCAGCTGGATCGAAAGCCAACTTCTGATTATAGTGGTAGGTCATACTTGCAAGATAGTTACCTACGGTTCCCTGCTTATGATCGTAAGGTATTGCGAAGATGATTTCAGGAGATTTCTCGTTCTGAATAGCGAAACTTGCCTTATAATTTGCTGTCAGCGAATAGCCTTGAACCTTATTACAAGCATCAAGACAGTCCTGCCAACGAGCCGTACCAGTAAACACCTCGGCATTGAGATAGAGTCGTGCCAAGAGCGTATTGGCTACGTTCTGGGTAAAACGACCGTAGGTAATGCCAGAAGGCAAGAGTGGGATAATCTCCTTGAGTTCCTTCTCAATGAAGGCAAAGACATCCTTACGCGGAGTATTTGTTGGGAGTTCCTTCTGCGTGAAGTCGGTCACAACAGGTACGTTTCCAAAGCAGTCGAGCAGGTTGTAATAGTAGTAAGCACGCAAGCCACGCAACTCTGCCTCCACTTTCTGCTTATCCTCTGTGGTCAGTCCACTCTGTTCTACCTGATAGATGATGGCATTCACCTTTGAAACACCAGTGAAGTTATATCGCCAAACAGAGAGGATACCAGAGTTCTTAGCGTCCCAGTTGTGGCGTTGGAACTGCTGATAGCGACCACCATCATACCAGTCTGTACCACGGGTTGGGATACATGCTTCATCACTTGAGCACTCCTGTGTGAAGAAGACATACTCACAAGTAGGATAACAGATGATACCTGCACCCTCAGGAGTACCAGAACCATAGCCTCGGAGTGTAGCGTAAGCACCTCCAACAATAGTTGCTACCTCAGAAGAAGTCTTTCCATAGTCATCCTGCGACACCTTATCGTAGAGTTGTTCGTTAAGGTCAGTACAGGAAGCCATTGCCAAGAGCAGTCCTACTCCTAACCAAGCCTTCCGTCCAGGAAGGATATTTGATATGCTAATATTCAATCGTTTCATAATAATTATGTTCTTATAATGTTGAATGTTACGGTAAGATTAGAAGCCAATGTTCACACCCAATGAGAAAGTGCGTGGTCGTGGGTAACTGTTGAAGAAGTCAATACCAGGTGAGTTCAGTACGTTATCTGGTACACTTACTTCTGGATCGATACCCTTATAGCCTGTGATACAGAAGAGGTTTTCGCCTGTCACATAGAAACGTAGACGACTAAGACCCATCTTCTTCACTGCATTCATCGGAACAGAATAACCCAAAGTGATAGACTGTAGACGGAAGAAATCACCATTCTCTATGAAGTAATCAGAGAAAGTTGGATTATCAGTAATACCGCTCTTCATGAAGTCGTCGAGGGTGTTCTGTGATGGGAAGCGTGTTGGATCATACATCACCATGCGGCTAACATTCAGTACCTTCTGTCCGAACATACCATAAGCAGCTACGCTTGCATCGAAGTCATGCCATGTTGCATTGAGTGAAAGACCAAGGTTCCACTTAGGCATTGCTGAGCCTAAATAGCCTTCCTTCACCTTTCCATTCTCGTCTTTCTCAAGCATATACTTGCCGTCGTCTGATATTCCTGTACAATGAGGACCCCAGAAGGCACCTGCTGGAAAGCCCTCTTTGATGACCTGTGCGTAGGTGTTTGACATACCACGAACACTGTGCAGAGGACCTGCTTGAAGTCCAACTGCCTGATATTGGTCGTTAGAAAGCTTCGTAATCTCCTGATGGTTGTAGGCAAGAGAGAGGTTAGCATCAAGTGTCCAATCCTTCGTGCGGACTGCTTTATAACCCAAAGTAAGTTCAAATCCCTTGTTTACTAAGTCACCAACATTCGCCAACATCGTACCCACAAGGTATGGAGGTTGTGGTACTGGATAAGTCCAAAGGAGGTCGGAAGTCTTCTTATAGTAAAGTTCTAACGTACCATTCAATCTATTGTATAGAGAGAAATCAACACCAAGGTTCCACTGTGCTGTTGACTCCCATTTGAGATCAGGGTTAGGGTTTTGAATCTGTGTGTAGGAGTTCTTCCATGTTCCCGTAGTCCCATCATAGTAGGCAGAACCTGCTGCAGAGAGGATAGAGAGCGACTTATATTCGCCAATACCATTCTGATTACCAGTCACACCGAAGCCTGCACGAAGCTTTAAGTTGTCGAGCCACTCACGTGTTGAAGCCATGAAAGGCTCTTCAGAGATACGCCAAGCCAAAGAAAGAGAAGGGAATACGCCCCACTTATGGTGCTGACCGAAGCGAGAAGAACCATCATTACGCAGCGTAGCAGTAAGCATATAGCGGTCCATCAGGCTGTAGTTCACACGACCAAAGAACGAAATGAGTTTTGATTCACCCTTATAAGAACCCACATCTCCCTGTCTGTGGTCTGTTCCTGCACCTAAGTTGTTATATCCGAAAGCATCAGAATCGAAGCCAGAGCGTGTAGAACTGAAGCCTTCATAGGTGTTATCGAGGTAAGAATAACCACCCATAAGATTCAAATGGTGGATATCTGCGAACTTTTTATCGTATGTTAAGTAAAGCTCTAATTGCTTGTTTGTATAGTCATCATAGATTCTTTGTCCCCATCCATGCTCACTCTGTCCCTCCATTCGAGCATAAGTAGGCTTGTATAAGCCCGACTTAACAGAGTTGAATTCATAGGATGTATTGACCGTAGCAACCAATCCTTCGAGGAGAGAAAGCTCTGCCTTCAAGTAGCCTAAGAAGCGATGACGCTTGCGATCTTCAGTTCTGTTGTTGTTTAACTCAACTGGATTCTCTGTGTTTGTACCATTGAATTGAGCATAGCTGCCGTCTTGATTATAGACAGGGAAGGTAGGTTGAAGGTTAGTCATGCGTTCAAAGATACGGTTGTCGACTGGATGCCAGCTGTCAAAGTTGGTATTGATACCCTCATCCAAACGTAAACGACCATTCATTCCAGTCTGATAAGCAGAGAGAGAACCTGCAAGTCGGTTCATAGTATTGTTCTTAATGACACCTTCATTATTGTTATAAGTGAAGCTGGCACGGTATCCATGCTTCTTCTTTGACGATGAGAAGTTGATATTATGCCCATGGGAGATAGCCGTACGCATAAGTTCTTTCTGCCAGTCGGTGCTTGCTCCAAAGTCTAAAGCACTCATATTGCCTGTTGAACGAACGTAACTACGCCACTGATTTGCCGATAGTAAGTCGAGTGTTTTGGCTGCAGAAGCTAAGGCAACATAGCCATTATACTGAATAGTATTCACCTCAGTGTCTGAGCCTTGACGATTGGTAGTAATGATGATAACACCATTTGCACCACGAGAACCATAGATAGCCGCAGCAGAGGCGTCCTTAAGAATATCCATGCTGACAATCTCTGAAGGTTGAACAGAGTTGATATCAACACCTGGAATACCATCTACAACAACCAACGGACCATTACTTGCCGACAAAGACGTACCACCACGAAGACGGATAGAAGCACCAGACTCAACAGCTCCAGAGCTTTGTACGATAGAAAGACCAGCCACCTTACCTTGCAACAACTGCTCAGTAGAGGTGATCACACCCTGTTTCATATCCTTAGAATTGACTGAGGCAATGGCACCCGTAAGGTCGCTCTTGCGCATCTTACCATATCCGACGCCCACGATAGTCACCTCATCAAGTGTCTTGGCATCCTCTTCCATCACGACTTTCAAGCCTTTTCCTGCCTGCACCTTGCGACTTGTATAGCCCACATAGGTGATTTCGAGCATATCACCTTGTCGGCACTGGATAGTGAAATTACCATCAATATCAGTGATAGCACCCACTTTACCGCCTACAACACTCACCGAAGCACCAATAAGTGGCTCATGACCGCTATCAGATACCGTACCAGTAGCAGTGAAGTCCTGCGCTGATACCTGACTACAGAACATCATCAACGCAAAGAGGATGAGTCCCGATAGTTTATTTTTTATTGTTAGTTTCATAGAATTTAATGCTTTTATGGATTGAATAAGACGAGGAATCATTCTCTCCTCTTCCGTTATTAATCAGCCACAACGAGCGGTATTGTTGATGTGACAACCGTCTTATCGTGCTGATCCTTTACTGTTACCTTCAGTTCAGAAGCCTCTACTCCCTGCAACTCCTTGTTCAAGTCGAGTGTTGCCTCACGCTTATCACGCACGCCAGGCATAGTACCAGTAATCGTCTTTGTACCTGCAACGATTGTATATTTCAAGTCACCAGCTGTACGCTCGTTGTATTCACGCGTCAACGTAAGGATGTCCTTACTGCTTAGACGTGTTGGGAAATAAGAGAAAACAGGGTCTGGATAAGGAGTAGCCGTACCTGCCTTTTGCTTTTGGTCACCACTATTCACACCCCACTGGTTAGCTCCTGCAGCATCCTTAATGACCTTTACGATAAGATAAGTCATATTTTCGAGCTGAAAAGCTGCCTTTTCATCGGGATCAGCAAGGATTGTTGGCTTGTCTGCCTGCCCTGCATCTTGTGGGTTATAAGCATAGTATTCACTTGGAACACCTACATTCCAAACATACAAACCATTAGAAAGTTTCTTCAAACCTGTCTTTGCTAACACTGCAGGACGCCATACATCCAAGGTCTGTTGTACGGTCCAATCGTTCAAACCTGAGTGTGCAGCAAACTCTACGAAGTCGGCATCTTTTGCCAATTCTGTCAATGTCTTCTCACCTAATTTATATACATCAGGATTGAAAACTACTGTCAACGGCTCGTCTAAGGTGAACTTATCGGTGAAACCCTTATCTTTCTTGCCACTGAAGAAACGAATTCCATCACCCGACTTCTTAAATTCCTTGAACTCAGAACGGCTGTCAGGAGCTGCGAAAACACCCGACCACATACTGCCATCCTTCGTCTTCAGACGTTGCCAAAAGCCTGGCCATGCATCGTCCTCAAACTTTGAAACATCGCTGTTAAAATACTGTGTTGGTACCATTGTCTTCTTATAGATGTTGTTACCAACGTATTCCAACTTCGCGAAGTCAGATGAATTGCCACCATGACCAGCATCTGGCTCAGTTGGCTGCCATGCCCAGAGATAGAGGTCAACACCCTCCTGAAAACCGACATCGGTCAAATCATAATAGAAAGTAACCTCTTCATCAGCCGTGAAGACAGCAGGAACTGTCCAGCACTTTGGTGCCTTCGGGAGTTCTACACCATCAGCAAACAATGCCAAGGGGAACAAGCACATCAATGCAAATAATATCTTCTTCATATTGATTCTGTTATTTTAGGGGAGTTAGGAAGTAATAAAGTAAGATTGTGACTTATAAGAAAGTCCTACAAAAGAAAAACTTTGAAACCTTGATAAGCCCAAGAGAATAAGTACTGATAACTTCCAAACTCCAAAATTACTTAACTGCCTGTGTCAGATTGTAAGTGTAAGAAACAAAAGGCTGACCGTTTGTCTTGCGTGTCAAACGATATTCCAGTGTCTTCGTATTCCCCGGCACAGCCGTTACAGTGAGTGCTGTTTCAGCCTTTCCGTCATTGAGAAGGAGTCGACTTGGCGTGTTATCACTCTTTGTGAAATTGTAATCCATCTTCCATGTACCACTTGTTGGTAACAGAAGTGGTGCACTTCCTTCTACCGTGAAGGTCGATGGATTGCCAGCCTCATCTTGGTTTAGATTGATGACAAACGTGTCAAAATCGAGTAGGTCTGTCAATGTCTTTGTACGAGCATTCGCCTCATCAGTCTGCAAAACAGAATTAACAACCCACTTACCGCCAATCTTTTCACTCAACGTTATCGGTGCTGTGAAACTTCCGTCATCAACTGTAGAACATCCCGTGAACGCCATTGCCGTAGAAAAGAGTAGTCCAATAGCGAACAAATTACCTCTGATTGTTCTCATAGTGAATCTTGTTTTTAGTTATTGAAAATTTATTTTTGTTGATTATTTCTTTATTGGCAAAGTTAGTTATCATTATTCATAAAGTAAAGAAAAATGATGATTGTATAAACATAAATCAGTAATAAAATTTATAAACTACTGATAATCAACACCCATTTATCATTCTAAAGTATAAATAATATAACTTGAATATTACTCTTTTAGCCCTTTAAAAGCATCAAAACGACAAACTTTCAGCTAAAAGAGATGCATTTATTAACATTTAAGGTTCTTCCGATATATGGAGTGATAATCTAAAACTGTTATATTATAAGGCACACGGAGAGACGGAGGGGACGGAGTTTTAAGTCATACATAGAGGTGCCGATGGCACAAAGAGCGACGGAGATATAGCGTACTGACTCCTAATAACTTTTGGGATAAACGCTTTGTGAATAAAATCTCTAATAACACTCGTAAACAACCTCCGTAGCTCCACGCACCGACGGTGCCTCCGTGACTACCATTACTTTGTTTTAATAATCCTCCATACCCTCCATTTCTCTGTGTGACATTTCGTCAGAAACCTAAGCTTATCCGAATCATTATCACCCCAAATTACTAAAGACCTACATTCAAAAATCTACAGACAAGAATTTGAAAAATCATTACATTATTTCGAAGAAAACTGCTATAAATAAGGATAAAACCACGCTTAAAAAGCAAGTCTGCAACCAACAGTAAATCAATTAGTTATAAATTATCAAAACAAAAGGTGCTTAATTGGACTTCAAAAGGGCGTTAGTAAGCCTCTTAAAGGGCACCTTTTGCAAGTCAATTAGGCGTCTTTTAGAGGCCAAAAGAGCATGTATTGGTTTTGAAGTGAATAAAAATAGTTTACAAAAAATCAAGTAATAAGGGAATAAGCTGTTTGTAGAAGGCGGATAAAATAATATCAATTTGCATTTATCGCTTAGTTTATTCCCTTTTAGTAAGACCACCCAATTTAGGATAACCATAGCATGCAAGTGGATTTGTTTTTATTCTATTTCCAATCTATGTAACTAACAGAAGAACCATAAAAAACCTGTTCTGTAAAGCTTGAAACTATAATTTGCAGAATAGAAAATAAAAAGATAGAGCCTGTCTCACGACAAGCTCTATCTTCTTTAATTAACTTATAAAATGCGTCTAATTAAATCTATATTACTTAAATTACCCAAATAACAAATATATATACCAAATATCATTCTGAAGTTTACACTTCGTTATAATAAACCTAACTTTTATTCATTAAACTGTTTGCTCTGCATTACACAGAATAAAGAAACCTGATGATTCTATATTGCAGGTAAAAACACCAAGATTTATCATCATTTCCGAAAGCGAAATTACAAAAAAAAATGTTTATGAAGACTACTTTGAGGAGCTTGTCATTTACAAATATAAAGGAAACAGAGAGCTATAAGCGTACTTATAGTAGATAAATAGCTCACAATCAGTACATTTAATTTAATTAACTACATCCTATAATATAACTTTGTTATTTGAAAGTAAAAATGCAATAAAAGTCATAGTCATCCCTTAATATCCATAGATTTTATTTGTATTAAGTTCAATTAATAAATTTGTAACATACTGATAATCAGCAAAGTATTTTTTACAACCCTTTTATATACTTGGAATTGGCTTTTTTAACTTTACTTTCTTGTATGAAAACTCTATTTTTGTCATCAGAAATCTAATCTCAAGAATTCATTTCATAAAAACAAAAATCAAGTAATATGATGAAGAAAAAGTTATTAATCGCTCTGACACTTCTATTGTCTGGTACGATGGTGTCAAAGGCATCTTACGCTGATGACTGGAATATCCCGTCAGCTGATGCTAAGGGACGAGTGGGTGCTTTGATGCCTTACACACGTTACGACTCTGAGACAGCAACGCTTGGAGGAGGCGCAACATTGAAGACTTCTCCTACTTGGGACCGTAAGAACATAGCTTCACAGGCTTCTCGTCAGTCGTATGTTGACCTTCCTTCTAATGGTTCCTACGCCGAGTGGACCATGAAGGGGGATGCTAATGGTGTGACATTGCGCTTTACAATGCCTGACTCTCCTGACGGAATGGGATTGAATGGTTCGTTGGATGTCTATGTAAATGACAAGAAGGTGCAGACAGTTAATCTGACGTCTTATTATATGTATCAGTACTTTTCTGGTGGTAATCCAGCTGATCAAAATGATGGTGGACCAGCTTGTTTTGCCTTTGATGAGACCCACTTCCTTCTGAATAAGGCACTTCGAGCAGGCGATAGAATCCGCATTCAGAGTTCTGGTGCCAATGGTTATGACTATGGAGTAGACTTCATTGAGACTGAGGTTGTGCCTGAAGAGATTGAATGCCCTGCTGGTGCGGTGAACGTTACAGATGCTAAATACAGCAAATATGTCAAAGGAAAGGATTATCTCAAGGCTTTTGAAGAAGCTTTGAAGGATGCTGATGCAGGCTCAAAGGTGCTTTATATTCCTGCTGGAACATTCGAATTGAGCGGTATCTGGTACATCTTCGGATCCGACGTAAAGATTACTGGTGCTGGTATGTGGTATACTAACCTTAAGTTTACGAACCCTAATCCATTCGGAGGAGGTATCTCTGGCGGTAATGGCTCACACGGACCAGATGGCTACTGCAACAATGTTGAGATCTGTAACCTCTATCTTAACTCTAATTTAAGAAGTCGTCATAACCAGCAAGCAGTGTATAAATGCTTCATGGATGTCTTCAAAGGCGGAAGTGTTATCCATCATGTATGGGAAGATCACTTTGAGTGTGGCTTCTGGATAGGCGATTACAATGGTAAAGTAGATTATAGCAATGATCTGAAGATTATCAGCTGTCGTATCCGTAATAACTTCGCTGACGGTGTGAACTTCTGCCAAGGAACATCTAATGCAACGGTTTATAACTGTAGTGTTCGTAACAACGGCGATGATGGTTTGGCAATGTGGAACGATCATACAATGGGTGCTGTAGACGAAAAGAACAACACCTTCGCTTACAATACCATTGAACTTATCTGGCGTGCAGGCGGTATTGCCCTCTATGGTGGTGATGGTCATAAGATTTATAATAACTATATTGCTGATATGTTCATGGCTGCGGGTATTCATCTGAATGATGTATTCCCTGGTCCAAAGTATACAAATACACAGAAGATTAGCTTTGATAATAATATTCTCGTACGCTGTGGAACCAACGATGACAGCTGGCATGAGGACTTAGCTGCCATTGACATCAAAGGTGGTGTACGTAATGTAGTCTTCAATAATACGAAGATTTATGACTCTCCTTTCGATGCTATCCGTGTCATGTCAGGCCCAACAGGCATTGAATTTAAGAACACAGAGATTCTTGGTGCTTCTCTTGCAGGACAGACAACAAAGTATTCTACATGGGAACACTCTACTGGTGCGATTCGTTTGGACGTCGATGGCGTGAAGTTTAGCAATGGTATTAAGATTGCAAACGTTAGCGAGGACAAGATTAAGAACAATCAGACATGGCCTATATGGACTGATAATAACAAGGCACGTGCGGCAGCTATCGGTTATGAATACCTGAGTGACGCTACGTATAAGGTACCTGATTTCCCTGAAGCAGACACAAGTCAGCAGGGAGGTATCGTCAATCCGTTGGAAGGTATCAAGGGATATGATGTCGCTTTACGAGGTTTACGATGGGAGAATACCGAAGGTAATACTGTTCTAAAGGAAGGAGACGATGTTAACTTTAAGTTTGCTGTCACGAATGTAAGCAATGTTGACATCCCTGCTGGAGTTAATCTCGGTGTGAAGATAACCGTTGATGGCGAGCAAAGTTTCGTCACTGCAAGCTATAAGAATGGACTGAAAGCAAAGCAGACCGTCATCCTTACAACTCAATCAGCATGGAAAGCAACGGCTGGAGGACACACAGTAAAGGCTGAAGCTGACTATCGTAATAAACTTACTGATGAGTTAACAAGAAACAATAACAGCCGTGAGAAGAAGTTTAATGTGGCTGAGAAAGATGACAACGGAGACTATACTCCTGTTATGGGAGGCTATGACCTCGTTGTTACAAAGGTTACTTTTGACAAGAAAACTATCAATGCCGGCGATGAAGTATGTTTCACTGCGACAATTGTTAATGCAGGTGATAAAGACGTACCAGCAGGTACAAAGCTTGGTGTTCAGTTCCAGATTGATGGCAATACAAGCGTTATCACATGGAACGACAAGCACTATGGCGGTTTGAAATCACATCAGAAGATTACACTTTCAGCAACTGGTGGTACCAATGGAAAGAATACTTGGACTGCAACAAATGGTGTTCACACACTCACTGCATGGGTAAATGACACTCATGATTATAGAGATGAGGTAAATGGCAGTGACGACGCTAACAAGAAGAGTATTGAACTAAAGATTCCATTGGGTGCTATCAGATTCTTCTCAGCTGGTGAAGTCAATTCTCCAGACGACTTGAAAAACCTCAACCAGACCAACCGTATCGAAGGTTTGTCAGGTAAGACAGCTGTGGATGAAGCCTACTATGACCTACAAGGAAATAAGATGACAACATCCAAGGAGAATCTAAAACCAGGTCTTTATATCCACAAAGGGAAAAAGATTATCGTAAGATAACATTAGAACTGACAATGGGAAGTTGTTTAATACCTACTTCCTCATAGAATATAAATGTATCGGCTGGACAGAAGTTCCAGTCGATATTTTTTGTAGTTATTAATAAAAGTTTTATTTTTGCAGATAGATTAGATGATTAAAAACATCTGATGAGCAACAAACAATACCTCAGATGAATACGCTTATGAAGTTATATCTGTCATTATTTTTACTTATTATTCCCTTATTCAGTATTGCAAACAATGAGAAATGGGAAGAACGACTAAACCAACTCGACCAAAGTTTGGAAAAAAAGAAGCTTTATGAACATGAAAAACTTGAGAAAATCAAACGATTAAAGGACCGTTTGAAAACGATTCCAGCGAAGGATAGATTCGAAATAGACCGACAGCTATTCAAAGAATATTCATCTTATCAATATGATTCTGCCTACGCCTATGCTAATCATCTCCTTTCCGAAGCACGCAGATTGAAGAATCCTAACTATGAAGTTGAAGCACATTGCGACTTAGTATTCTGTCTTTTGTCTGCTGGATTATATACAGAGGCTTTCAACGAACTACACTCTATTCACACGGAAGGAACTAATCCTAATACAAGAAAGCTTTATTACACCATGGCATCACGCCTTTACTATGACGTGTCTGACTATACACGCACTGAACCCTACCAGAGTCAATACGTGAAACAAGCAGGTATATATACCGATTCCCTACTTCATTATCTCCCAGCAGGCTCAACAGAATGGCTCTATGCGGTTGGAATGAAACAGATGAAGGAACGGAAATACGAGGCTTCTCTTGACACTTTCAAACAGTTCTTACAGAAGAAAGGAGTGGATTTGCACCACAAAGCCATTGTTACATCTTGTATTGGCTGGATTTATCTCTTTCTAAAGGAGAATGACTTGGCAATGGATTATCTTGCACAGGCAGCCATATATGACAACGAAGGAGTGGTCAGAGAGACTACTGCCCTTTGTACATTGGCTAATCTTCTCTATAAAGAAGGAGACATACAGCGCGCTACGGAGTATGTAAGAGAGTCGCTCGCAAATGCTAATTTCTATGGAGCAAGACAGCGTGTGATTGAGGTTAGCAGCATATTACCTATCATCGAACAGGATAGATACAAGATAATGCAGGGACAACGCAATGCTATTGCTATGGCTGCAATAATCTTCATCCTCTTTGTCATTGGCTTGTTGATGGCAGGATGGTTTATCCGTAGGCAAATGATAAAGCTGAAGAAGGCACAAGCTCTTATCGCACGACGCAACCAACAGTTAGAAGTTAAGAACGAACAGTTGGAGGAGGTGAATAAAATCAAGGATGAATATATTGGTAGGTCATTCTATATCAACTCAGAATATATCAATAAAGCCGAGAAACTTTATCGTTCGATTGATCGCAAGATTTCCATGCATCGATTTGAAGACTTGCGTTCTTCATTAAAAGAGAGTGAATTAGGAGAAGAGAGAAAGTCGATGTTTGTGGATTTTGATGAGACTTTCTTGAAGCTTTTCCCCCATTTCATCGAACGATACAACGAACTCTTTGACGAACCAGATCAGAAGCCGCTCGATAAGAAACAACTTACAACCGAGATGCGTATCTTTGCGCTTATCCGATTGGGTATCACTGATTCTGAACGTATCGCCACCTTCCTCAACTACTCTGTACACACCATTAACACCTATAAAACACGTGTAAAAAACCGTTCACGCGTTGATAATGATAAGTTTGAACGGCTTATCATGGAGATATGAAAAGCTTCTTGAAGGCTTTTAAACCCAATCAGTCATTAACCACAATATGTATTGTAATCTAATGACTGATTGGGGTTAAACACTTCGAAAATATACAGACAAGGGTTTGAAAAATCATTACATAATTTCAAATAAGAAATCTATAAATAACGACAAAAGCACATACAAAAAGTAGGCTTGTAATAAACAGTAAGTCAATTAGTTACAAAGTAGTAAAGTAAAAGTTGCTTAATTGGACTTCAAAAGGGCGTTAGTAAGGGGCTTAAAGGGCACCTTTTGCAAGTCAATTGGGCGTCTTTTAGAAGCCGAATGAGCAGCTATTAAAAATCAATATGTGAAAAATTATGACAAAAGTAATAGGCTATTAGCCCTATTGGACTTATTGGGCTTATCGGGCTTATTAGCCTAATTGGACCAATTAGCCTTATTAGGCTTATTAGGCTAATAGAAATAATTAGGCTTATTAGCCTTAAATAGTACCTTATTAGATACTAACAAAACAGCAAAAAAAAGCAACAGGCGTTTACAGAAGATGATGAATGTGATAGGTATTATCACTTACCATCGGCTGTAAACGCCTGTCTTATTAATTCTTTTACCGCTATTTATTAATTTTCAAAAGCCTCTGCCTCAGCAGCAGCGATAATAGCTTCGCGGTCAATAGACTTAGAATGAGAAATATCAGAGAGGTCAAAATCCTCATTGTTAGCCTTCTTTTCTTCCTCAACAGAGGAATCAGTTAGTTCTTCTTTCACTTCATCAGCAGCCGATGATTTCTCATCAAAGACCTCTGTTTGGAAAGGATTCTCATGTTTCTCAGCCTTTGGTTCAGAACCTTCGATGAAGTTCATGTCCTGTGAAGTCTCAGGAACATTGAGCACTGGTTCTTCTTCCATCTTTGTACGGTTTGCTTTGGCGGCAAAAACCTCATCTATAAACTGGGGCTCACGACGTAAACGCTGGAGCGTAAGTTTGGAAGCCTCTTGCTGGCTTTCCTTCTTAGAATAACCGTGTCCCTCTCCACATGGAATACCCTCCATAATCACTTGGAAATGGAAAGTAGGACTACCCTGTTTATCCTTTTGGTTTTCAATCAGCTTGAACTCCATGTTGACCTTATTTTTCTGGCTCCACTCGATGAGTTTTGACTTGAAGTTCACCTCCTTGTAAGCAACCTTATCAATATTGATAAGCTTCCCAAGGACTTGTTGCTTCATAAACTTCATACAAGCATTGTAGCCATGATCAAGATAGAGAGCGCCTACGAGTGCCTCAAAAGCATTACCACCCAGATAACTGTTATGCGAAGACGTCTGCCCGTTAGAGAGAATCAACTGTCCGATTCCCATCTCTTTTGCCAGGCGGTTTAGCGTATCGCGTTGTACTATCTTTGAACGAGTATTGGTCAGGAAACCTTCACGCTTGCCTGGAAAGTGCTCATAAACGATGTCACCGACAATGGCATCGAGAATAGCATCACCAAGAAACTCAAGGCGTTCGTTGTTTACTGGCTTACCCTTTGCGTTACGACGCGCTACGCTCTTGTGCAAGAGTGCAGTCTTATAATAACTGATATCGTGAGGAATAATGCCGATAATTTGGTACAAAGACAAATAAAGCTCCTTCTCCTTGTGGAAAGGGAGCTTTATTCTATCAATTATATTATTCAGCATACTTCTTGAATACAACACAAGCATTGTGACCACCGAAACCGAAGGTGTTGCTAAGTGCAGCACGTACCTCACGTTTCTGTGCCTTGTTGAACGTAAAGTTCAAGTTGTAATCCAATTCAGGATCCTTATCATCTTCCTCATGGTTGATCGTTGGAGGAACGATATCTTCCTTCACAGACATGACACAAGCCAAAGCCTCTACAGCACCAGCTGCACCGAGGAGGTGACCTGTCATACTCTTTGTAGAAGAGATATTCAACTTGTAAGCAGCATCACCAAACAAAGCCTTGATAGCCTTTGCCTCTGAGATATCACCTACAGGAGTTGATGTACCGTGAACGTTGATATAGTCGATATCCTCTGGCTTCAAACCTGCATCCTCAAGTGCTGCCTTCATAACGAGCTTAGCACCAAGACCCTCTGGATGAGAAGCAGTAATATGATGAGCGTCAGCTGACTCGCCTTCACCAACCATCTCTGCGTAAATCTTAGCACCACGAGCCTTTGCATGCTCCAACTCCTCAAGGATAAGACAACCAGCACCCTCACCCATTACGAAGCCATCGCGACTTGCAGAGAATGGACGTGAAGCGTGCTCTGGATCATCATTGCGTGTAGAAAGTGCATGCATAGCATTGAAACCACCTACACCACAAGCGCAAATAGCAGCCTCAGCACCACCACTAACGATAATATCAGCCTTACCAAGACGAATCTGGTTGAATGCTGAAGCCAAAGCGTTAGTTGAAGAAGCACAAGCAGATGTTGTTGTATAGTTAGGACCGTGGAATCCATACAGCATACTAATCTGTCCAGAAGCGATATCTGCAATCATCTTCGGAATGAAGAAAGGATTGAACTTAGGACCATTCTCTGGATGCTGTGCGTAATAACTCACCTCATCTTCGAATGTCTTAATACCACCAATACCTACACCGTAGATTACACCTACGCGGTTCTTGTCAACCTTCTCTAAGTCGAAGTTAGCGTCCTTAACACCCTGAATAGCACTAATCATAGCCAACTGAGTGTAGCGGTCGAGCTTACGAGCCTCCTTACGGTCAATGTAATCATTGATGTTAAGGTCTTTTACCTCACAAGCAAACTTCGTCTTGAACTGGGTTGTATCGAAATGTGTAATAGGAGCAGCACCACTCTTACCTGCCAGCATGTTCTGCCAAGTCTCCTCTGGAGTGTTACCCAATGGAGTAACGGCGCCAAGACCTGTTACAACTACTCTTTTTAATTCCATGCGTGAAATATAAATTAAAAAAGTAAAGTTAAAAAAAAAGCCAAGCAAAGGCATACGCTTTGCTTGGTACTTTTATCTTGAGTAAACCTTACTTAGCGTTCTCCTCGATGTAAGAGATAGCGTCGCCTACTGTAGAGATCTTCTCAGCCTTATCGTCTGGAATAGAAATACCGAACTCCTTCTCGAACTCCATGATGAGCTCTACTGTATCCAAAGAGTCAGCACCGAGGTCGTTTGTGAAACTTGCCTCTGGTTTTACCTCAGCCTCATCAACGCCGAGCTTCTCTACGATAATAGCCTTTACTTTTGATTCAATTTCTGACATAATTGTAAGTTTTAAAATGTTTAATATTGATTTCCAAATTCAAAATGCGCTGCAAAGGAACTGTTTTTTTTCCATGTGTGCAAGTTTTTTTATTAAAAATACACTATCTATTGCACAAACCATATAGCTTTGTGCATATTTTTGGGCGTTTTTACACTTAATTGTACGATAAATCAAACAATTATATCAGATTATTCAAAACTTTATTTATGCCACTACTTGGAATTAAACTGATTTTATAAACTACTACACCTTATTATTATTAAGACGAAAATACAATGATGTTGTTTATTGTCACTCATCATGCGTATTCTATCCGACATCGTAAAACACTCTTAATTGCCTTTTACATTTTAGGTGTAGTATGCTTTTTGCAAGCTTATAAAGCATCCGCACCATTGGTGTTAAGCGTTCGCACCATACGTGCTAAGCATCCACACCATATGTGCTGAACCTCCATACGTAATTTAGTGAGGGTAAAAAGGTTGATTATGGCTCATCCGTAAAATAGGGAGGAACAGAATATATTAACTAAGAAATATCATTTGTATGAAGGAAACTATATCACTCCATATTTAGAACAAGCAAGTAATAAACGGAATTCAATCATAGATAGTCAGTGGGACAAAATAATTTTCCTGTCACTTCTGTCACTATCTATAAACTTATAAACACCTAATTTACAAGTAGTTAATACTAATTATTAAAATGACAGCAACCGAAATATAAACTTATTGTATAGATATGTGGCATATCCAGAGGAGCTTATAAGCGCATGAAATCCACTTAAAAGGGATATTTCTTATCGCATCATATCTGTATTTGTGATTTGATATAGACCACTACTCCTACATTGTAAAGACAGACAAGCTACTCAATAAGAAAATAAAATATGTTTAGGCGCTCATGACTGATTTGAGATTAAGCGATTAACAATGAAAAACAAGAGTTTTTATTTTGTCCTTTAAGGAATTTACTTTATATTTGCAGAATAAACAGAAAAATAAAAACCGAATGTCATTTACAAAACATTGTAACGAGATTTTCAATCAGGCAATCCGTGATTATCATATTACGGACAACGTAGATACGCCGATTAATAACCCTTACGACAGAGATTCCATTGAAAACCGTCTCTATCTGAAATGCTGGATTGACACAGTACAGTGGCACTTCGAGGACCTTATCCGCGACCCACATATCAACCCAGAAGAAGGAATGAGTCTCAAGCATCGCATTGACCGCTCTAACCAGGACCGTACAGACCTTGTTGAGCAGATTGACTCGTATTTCCGTCAGCTCTACTCTGACGTGACTCCACTCCCAGAAGCAACTATCAATACCGAGAGTCCAGCATGGGCAGTTGACCGTTTGTCTATCCTTGCATTGAAGATTTATCACATGAAGGAGCAGACTGAGCGCAAGGATGCTTCAGCTGAGCACATTAAGAAATGTAAGTCTAAGCTGAATATCCTCCTCGAACAACAGAAGGATCTCAGTCTTGCCATCGACCAATTGCTCGATGACATTGAGCATGGCCGTAAGTACATGAAGGTTTATCGTCAGATGAAGATGTACAACGACCCTGCTACCAATCCGATTCTTTACAACAAGAAATAAAATGATGCCCCTCCCACTCTCATAGGGAGGGGCGTAATTACTCGCTCAGAGTAAACATCAATGCGCTTTATTAGTTATTAAATAAGCATATCTTATTGCTTTCTTTATCAATAATAACTTTTTTTCCTCTATTCTTTATCCTGCTTATTTATTTCTGTTAGCCTATGAAAACCCCACATATTCTTATCATCCGATTCTCTGCTATGGGCGACATTGCTATGACAGTTCCCATCGTTTACTCGCTTGCTAAGCAGTATCCTAATATAAGAATCAGTGTGCTTTCTCGTCCTTTTGCTCAGCCTTTCTTTCAGCATTTAGCACCAAATGTCGACTTTATGGCTGCCGATTTGAAAGAAGAATATAAAGGTTTTAAAGGACTTAACGCACTTTACCGTCGATTGGTAGCAAAGCAATTTACAGCTGTAGCCGATTTCCATAACGTGCTTCGAACACGTTTCCTCCGTTTACGTTTCCTTCTCGATGGTAACTCTGTGGCACATATCAATAAGCATAAACAAGGAAAGAAGCTACTCTGTCGGAAAGAAAATAAGGTCTTCATACAGCAGCCTACCTCTTTTCAAAACTATGCTGACGTACTCGAAGCATTAGGTTATCCTATTAAACCTGAATTTACAAGTATCTTCCCAACCGAAGGTGGCGACTTACAGTGTCTCCCTAATATGATAGGTGTGAAACAACCAGAGGAACGATGGATAGGTATAGCCCCTTTTGCAGCCCATGCAGGTAAGATGTATCCACAGGAAAAGATGGAACTTGTGGTTCGCAAACTAACTGAAACACACCCTTCTTGGCGTATCTTCCTCTTTGGTGGTGGTAAAAAAGAAATAGAAGTATTGAACCAATGGGCAGCACAATATCCACAATGTCTTTGCGTTGCTAACGTCCTTAAAGGACTCGAAAAGGAACTCATCCTTATGAGTCATCTCGACACTATGGTTTCAATGGATAGTGCTAACATGCACCTTGCTTCCCTCACTGGTACACGCGTGGTAAGTGTATGGGGCGCAACCCACCCTTATTGTGGATTTATGGGTTGGCAACAGAAGGAAGAAGATGCTGTTCAAATCAATACACTCTCTTGTCGTCCTTGCTCTGTCTTTGGTAACAAACCCTGCCATCGTGGCGACTTTGCTTGTATGAATAATATTCTTCCAGAAGAGATTATTCAGCGTATTGAAGAGGGATTGCTGTAGGAATAGAATATAGAAAGATTTTAAAGAATAAAAATATAAAACTTCAACATCATAAAAGTATGAAACAAACTGCACTCTTCTTCGTCTTTCTTCTTACTCTCCTATCCTCCTGTTGTAATAAGACTTGTCAAAAATCAACAGACAATAATCCATTAGACAGTTTGGTTCTTGTAGACACCACAGAGATGAAATCAGCCTTTTTGGGATGTATTCATCGTTTTATTAAGCAATATCCTAAGGATAGTACGTTTATTCTTAAATGTGGATATGGATATGAAGACCATGGTGTTTATACAAATGGTGTCTATATCAACAGTGACGTTTTTCTTATCTATCCTGCTTATTATGACGCGTTTATGGATGGAGGATGGACTGTTGATGATATGTATCCTTCACATTATTTCAAGATAGACAACCGCATCGTCTTCCTCTGCTCACGTTCAGATTCCTTTATGAAGCAGGAGAAATACCGGAAAGCCTACCATCAGATAGTGTCTGATAGACTACGTAAACACTATGAGGATTTAGCTTTTATCCTTGTTGAACACAAAGACAATAAGGCTACATTGTTATCAAGTGATGAAATAAGAAAGCGAAAGATTAGTCCTATCAGTGCTTTTAGAACAGTTGTCAAGTTCGAAGCTCCAAAGCTTACGGATGAATCATCAGATGATGAATAAGCTCATCAAGGAACAATAAGGGGTATATTTTAGGTTCTTCCGTTAAATGCGTAGATTGTTAATAGAATGAGATTCATCCACATACATGGTATAATTACCTCCAATAAGATGGTTTTATAAAGGGAAATAAACTACATGATAAACGTAATTAGCTGCGATATCTATCTGTCTTCTACAAACAACTTATTCCTATTAGCCTAATTAGGCTATTTGGTCCAATTGGGCTAATTAGGCTAATAACTTATTATTCTGTCATAATTTTTCATATCATAATTTTGAATACATGCTCTTTTGGCTTCTAAAAGACGCCCAATTAGCTTGCAAAAGGTGCCTTTTAAGACCCTTACTAACGCCCTTTTGAAGTCCAATTAAGCACCTTTCATCATACCGTTTTATAACTAATTGATTTACTGTTGGTTGCAAAACTGCTTCTTATATGTGTTTTTGGCGTTAGTTATAGAAGTTTTCTTTGAATTTATGTAATGATTTTTCAAATCTTTATCTGCGTATTTTCGAAGTTTAAAAAGAAATGATTTTCAATGAAAAAGGATGATAATCGGATAGGATGTTGACTGTCTTAGCCAAGTTTTTGTTTAATGAATAGCTATGGTTCATACATTAAAGCAATACGAAAAGCGTCCATACATTTAACGGAAGAGCCATTTTTTTATACAATAATAGCTTTAAAAAGCTATCAATCGGCTTACTTTTCTCCTTACGTTATCTATCTTTATTCTTCTAATCATTGTCTTTAGCGAAATTATGTTTATGAGAATAATTCGCAATCAATAGACGATCGAAAATAAAGAAAAGATAACAAAAAAAACAAATCAGGTTTTAGGAGAAAAGTGATAGGCATTTATTTCGTTTAATAAAACCATAAACTATAATTTTAGATACCAAAATAAATGCTTTTTGTAAGTAATAAATAGAGATTTTGAACAGCTGAGAATATTTCAATTTTAAATAAAAAATAGCACTTAATTCTTTTCTATTTTGGAAAACAATTAAAAGTTAGAAAGTTATCAAAATATTCTATTTTGGATAACTATCATATCAGTTTTTTTTCTTAACTTTGTCCATACAAAAACCCGCTAAAAGGCGTAAGTTACTAATAATATGTTACTTATACGTAAATAAGTAAGTCTCAATAGCGAATTAAAGTAGTACAAAATAGAAAACTTTATAAAAGAAGTAATGAATATAACAAAACGTAATGGAGAAGTAGAAGTCTATAATAACGAAAAGATTTCAATAGCCATTAAAAAGAGTTTTATCAGCACCGGAAAGGATATTTCAGACAGTGAGATAGCCGGAATGGTAAGCGAAGTAGAGCAGTTCATCAAAGAGAACCCTGAACTGCGCACTGTAGAGGATATCCAGAACCGTGTGGAGAAGTGTCTTATGGCACATGGTCATTACGATGAAGCGAAGAATTATATTCTCTTCCGCTATCAGCGTAATGAGCAGCGACAAGCTATTAATTACATTGTGTGGACTGCTGACGATCGTGAGTTGGCTGATGTGTTGCACAGTGTAGCCCGAGAATACCGCGAGCGTTCTTATAGTATGGTGACTCTTCAGGAGAAGTTCTCAAGTTTCACCAAGCCCGGTATGTCACAGAAGGATTCTATTGAAGCTCTTATCAAGGCAGCTGTGGAGTTGACAACACCAGAGGCTCCAGCATGGGAGATGATTTCAGCACGTATTCTTTCTTATCGTTCTGAGAAGAAAATCACCCGTTTGGAGGAAGAATTGGGACTCAAGACCTTCTATCGTAAGGTTAAATATATGACCGAAGAAGGACTTTATGGTGATTATATTCTTCAGAACTATAGTGAAGAAGAAATCAACGAGGCTGCTACTTTCATTGACCCTGAACGCAATAAGCTCCTTAATTATTCAGGTCTTGATCTACTTCTAAAGCGTTATGTTATAAAGAATTACTCTGGTAAAGTGATTGAGCGTGTACAAGAAATGTTCCTTGGTATTGCGCTTCATCTTGCTATGCCAGAGAAGGAAGACCGTCTTATGTGGGTACGTCGTATCTATGACTTGCTTAGTAAGTTAGAAGTAACGATGGCAACCCCTACCCTCTCTAATTCTCGTAAGCCAAGTCATCAGCTTTCAAGTTGCTTCATTGACACCGTACCAGACAGTTTGGATGGTATCTATCGTAGCTTAGATAACTTCTCACAGGTGAGCAAGTTTGGTGGTGGTATGGGTATGTACTTCGGTAAAGTACGTGCAACAGGTGGTAATATCCGTGGTTTCAAGGGTGTAGCAGGTGGTGTTATCCGCTGGATGCGACTCGTTAATGACACTGCTGTAGCTGTTGATCAGTTGGGTATGCGCCAAGGTGCCGTAGCCGTTTACTTAGATGTATGGCACAAAGACCTACCAGAATTCCTACAACTTCGTACCAACAACGGTGACGATCGTATGAAGGCACACGATATTTTCCCAGCTATCTGCTATCCTGATCTTTTCTGGAAGATGGCAGAGGAAGACATGAATCAGAACTGGTCGCTCTTCTGTCCTAACGAGATTATGCGTATCAAGGGTTATTGTCTTGAGGATTGTTATGGCGAAGAGTGGGAACGTAAGTACCTTGATTGTGTTAATGATCAGCGACTTTCACGTCGTGTTATTAGCATTAAGGATATCGTTCGTCTTGTTCTTCGTTCTGCTGTTGAGACTGGAACACCATTTACCTTCAACCGTGACACAGTGAACAGAGCTAATCCTAACGCTCATAAGGGTATGATTTACTGCTCTAACCTCTGTACTGAGATTGCTCAGAACATGGCTCCTATTGAGACAGTATCTAAGGAAGTAGAGACAAAGGATGGTGATACTGTTGTTGTTACAACAACTCGTCCGGGTGAATTTGTAGTATGTAACTTGGCAAGTTTGTCACTTGGTAGACTTCCATTGGAGGACGAAGAGAAGATGAAAGAAAAGGTAGCAACTGTTGTTCGTGCACTCGACAACGTTATCAACCTTAACTTCTATCCTGTTCCTTACGCACAACTTACCAACCAGCGTTATCGTTCAATTGGTTTGGGTATTAGTGGTTATCACCATGCTCTTGCTAAGCGTCGCATCAAGTGGGAGAGTGAAGAGCATTTAGAGTTTATGGATAAGGTGTTCGAGACTATCAACCGAGCAGCTATTCTTGCCAGTTCAAACCTTGCTAAAGAGAAGGGAAGCTATCAATTCTTTGAGGGAAGTGACTGGCAAACAGGTGCATACTTTGATAAGCGTGGTTATGACAGTGCTGAATGGCAGGATGTTCGTAAGACAGTTGCCTTGCAGGGTATGCGTAATGCTTATCTCCTTGCTGTCGCTCCAACCAGCAGTACAAGTATTATTGCAGGTACAACAGCCGGCTTAGACCCAATTATGAAGCGTTTCTTCTTAGAAGAGAAGAAGGGAAGTATGCTTCCACGTGTTGCTCCTGAGCTTTCAGATGAGACCTACTGGATGTATAAGAGTGCTTATCTTATCAACCAAAAATGGAGTGTTCGTGCTTCTGGTGTACGTCAGCGTCATATCGATCAGGCACAGAGTATGAACCTATATATAACTAATGACTTCACAATGCGTCAGATTCTCGACCTTTACTTACTTGCTTGGAAAGAGGGTGTTAAGACTATCTACTATGTGCGTAGTAAGTCATTAGAGGTGGAAGAGTGTGAGAGTTGCTCATCATAATAATTCAGAATTCACAACTTATAATTCAGAATTCACAATTCAAAATTCATAATTATGATTACTACTATTTATTGAATAGCAGAAATTCATTGAGTAAGTAGACAAACAAAATAATAGTTTACATCACTAATCATAATTATGAATTGTGAATTATAAATTATGAATTAAAGTAGTAATCATAATTATGAATTGTGAATTTTGAATTATGAATTAAACAAATTATGGATTTAATATATAAGAAATAATGGACAATCAATTAAAACGTAATACCTTATTCAATCCTTCAGGCGATATAGAATTGCGCTTGAGACGAATGATTGGTGGCAATACTACTAATTTGAATGACTTCAATAATATGAAGTATTCATGGGTAAGTGACTGGTACAGACAGGCAATGAACAACTTCTGGATTCCAGAAGAAATCAATCTTTCACAAGACTTTAAGGACTATCCACGTCTTGAAAAAGCTGAACGTACAGCCTATGATAAGATTCTGAGCTTCCTTGTTTTCCTTGATTCGCTTCAGAGCAATAACCTCCCAACCCTTAGTGAGTATATCACTGCAAACGAGGTAAATCTCTGTCTGCATATTCAGGCATTCCAAGAGTGTATCCATAGTCAGAGTTATAGCTACATGCTCGATACGATTTGTAGTCCTGAAGAGCGTAACGACATTCTTTATCAGTGGAAGACCGATGAGCACCTCTTGAACCGTAATAAGTTTATTGGTGACTGCTACAATGAGTTCCATGAGAAAAGAGATAAGTTCAGTTTGATGAAAACGCTTATTGCTAACTTCATTCTTGAAGGTATCTACTTCTACAGCGGATTTATGTTCTTCTATAATCTCAGCCGAAATGGTAAGATGTCGGGTTCTGCACAGGAGATCCGCTACATCAATAGAGATGAGAATACGCATCTCTGGCTCTTCCGTAGTATTATTCTTGAGCTGAAGAAAGAGGAGCCTGATATGTTTACTCCAGAGAAGATAAAGGTTTATGAGGATATGATGCGTGAGGGTGTACGTCAGGAGATAGCATGGGGACAATATGTTATCGGCAACGATGTGCAGGGTCTTAACGCTCAGATGGTGTCTGATTACATCCGTTATTTGGGTAATCTTCGCTGGTCTGGACTCGGCTTCGGTTTCCTCTATGACGACAACCAAAAAGAACCAGAGAACATGAAGTGGGTAGGTCAGTATTCAAATGCTAATATGGTAAAGACCGACTTCTTCGAAGCTAAGAGTACAGCATACGCTAAGAGCACTGCATTGATTGATGACTTGTAATTCTTAATTCATAATTCAAAATTCACAATTCATAATTATGATTACATTGGTAATTCATAATTTATAATTCACAATTCATAATTATGATTACTTATTTTGGGTGTTATGAAGGGAATATCCTGAAGATAATAATACCTATGAATAGTAATTTAAATTCTGAATTGTGAATTTCTTTTTATCTCAATACGAACTATAAACATGAAAACCACTAACTTTACTTTCTTTACTTTTGATATTATAGCTCTTTAATAGTAATAAGTTGCTTTATTATTAGAAACATATAGCAATGTATTTAGTGCTTAGCACCATTGGTGTTAACGCTCCGCACATAATGTGCGGAGCATCAACACAACGTTTAAAGATGACATATAGACTGATTAGAGCTATTATAATACATCGTAGAACACGAATGATTAATTTATAAGGGAACATTTACTAAACAATACTTATACAGATATTGAACTAATAACTGTTGATAACTCTGTGGAAAACTATGTTGATAACTATTTTATAACTCTGTGGATATCCACACAAGAACAGAAGAAGAGGCTTCTATGTGGATATCCACAAGGTTATTAATGCAGTTTTATAGAAGTTTTACACAACTTTCATATCAAAAAAGATATAAACTTATTATCTTTGCATCAATTGTGGATAATGTGGATAACTCAGTATAGTACCTGAATATCAAATGGTAGAAATGAGAATAACTTGTTAATAAAGTAACCTCTAAGTTTGATAACCATTCTGCCAAGAAAACGGCTGAAAAGTTCTGCACTAATCCACAGCCTATCATACTAAAACATTCTTTTTTCTTTTAAAAGAGAAATAAAGAATAATATTAAAGTTGAACGGATAAAACGGAGAATATGAAAAAGTTGAAGATTTATATAGTTTGTCTCTTTGCGATGATTGCCGTCAGTGCCACCGCACAGTGTACATTCCGTAATACGGCGTTTAGCAGTGGAGAGTATCTTACCTACAACCTTTATTATAACTGGAAGTTTATTTGGGTAAAGGCAGGTACGGCTTCTTGGTACACAGTTTCCTCTACTTATAAGGGTATTCCGGCTTATCGTGCTTCGTTAACGACACGTGGTAATGGTAAACTTGACGATTACTTTGTATTGCGTGACACGTTACTTACTTATAATTCAAAGCAGATGGAGCCACTCTACTTCCGTAAGGGAGCAAGGGAAGGAAAGCGATATACGGTAGATGAGATATTCTACACTTATCCAAATGGTAAATGTAAGCTACGCCAGCATAGAATCAACAACGAAGGAAAACATCAATGGATGGAGAATACATACGATGATTGTTGTTTCGATATGATGAGTATTTTCCTACGTGCACGCAGTTTCAATCCAGAGAACTGGAAGAAAGGTGAGGTGGTGAAGTTCCCTATCGTAGATGGAAACAGCCGTCATCCTGCTCGCATTATCTATGGTGGTAAGGAGAATATTAAAGCTGATAATGATCATAAGTATCGTTGTTTACGTCTTACCTATTATGAATATGAGGATGATAAGTGGCGCGAAATAGCTAACTTCTATGTAACAGATGACAGCAACCATATCCCTGTTCGTCTTGATATGAGTTTGAAGTTCGGTTCAGCTAAGGCCTTCCTTGTTTCTATGAAGGGTATCAATAGTCCGATTACATCAGAGATAAAATAGCAAAAACCGAGGTAAGTTCTTATCTTATATATAAAGAATAAGGGCTTATAACGTACGATATAAGACTATTCCTTATACTTATAGGGGTATAACGTGACATAAGCGTTATGCCCCTATAATCGTATGATAGAGATGAGATTGACTTCATATGTATTCCACCTTATTTCCACTTCTTCTCGCTTATATCGAATTAATTATGTAATTTTGCAGAAAATAAGCAGCATACGATAAAGAGAAAGGAAACTTCCTTTGCGCTCGTTAGCTTTATTTTTGTACAAAAGAAATAAACGTTTATTTAAGATATGGCATTAAAATGTGGTATAGTAGGACTGCCAAACGTAGGTAAGTCCACACTTTTCAACTGCTTGAGCAGTGCCAAAGCACAAGCAGCTAACTTCCCTTTCTGTACGATTGAGCCGAACCTCGGCGTAATTACCGTTCCTGACGAGCGTTTGAATAAGCTCGCTGAGATTGTTCATCCAGGACGAATCGTACCTGCTACCTGTGAGATTGTCGACATCGCAGGACTCGTTAAGGGTGCTTCAAAGGGTGAAGGATTGGGTAACAAGTTCCTTGGTAATATCCGTGAGTGCGATGCTATCATTCATGTAATCCGCTGTTTCGAGGATGATAACGTGGTACGTGAGGGTGGTATGGCAGTCAACCCGATTGAAGATAAGGAAATTATCGATACAGAATTGCAGCTTAAAGACCTTGAAACCATCGAGGCACAGCTTGCTAAACAGCAGAAAATTGCTGCTGCAGGCAATAAAGATGCTAAGGTAATGGTATCTGTTTTGGAGGCTTATAAAGAAGTCTTAGAGCAGGGTAAGAATGCTCGTAGCGTTGAGTTTGAAAGCAAAGAAGAGCAGCAAGCAGCGCACGACCTCTTCCTCTTGACAACAAAACCTGTACTTTACGTTTGCAATGTAGACGAATCAAGTGCGAAGACAGGCAATGAATACAGTCAGATGATTGAGAAGATTGCTGCTGAAGAAGGTGCTGAAGCAATGATTATCGCGGCTAAGACAGAGGAGGATATCGCTTCTTTGGAGAGCTATGAGGATAAGAAAATGTTCCTTGACGAGCTTGGCTTGGAAGAGAGTGGTGTGAGCCGACTTATTAATAAGGCATATCATCTGCTCAATCTCCAGACCTTCATCACTGCTGGTGAGATGGAAGTAAAGGCATGGACCTTCCATAAGGGATGGAAAGCTCCGCAGTGTGCGGGTGTTATCCATACCGACTTTGAGAAGGGATTCATCCGTGCAGAGGTCATCAAGTACGACGATTACATTAAATATGGTTCTGAGGCAGCTATTCGTGAGGCTGGTAAACTCGGCATCGAAGGTAAGGAATACGTTGTACAAGACGGTGATATCATGCACTTTAGATTTAATGTATAGCCCTATTTAACCCCTCTCTGCATAGAGAGGGGATAATTATTGGTGCTATCTTCACTTTTAATAGCATAACTATGAACAATCTACTTTATATTGCATGGCAGCCAAGTGAAGTGATTTTCCAGCTTGGTTCACTTCCTATTCGTTGGTACGGAATGTGTTGGTTAGTAGGTCTTGCCTTGGGATTCTTTATGATGCAGTGGCTTTTTAAGCGTCATAAATTTCCTTCATCACAGTTTGATCCACTCTTCCTCTATGTCTTCTTTGGTGTACTGATTGGTGCCCGCTTAGGTCATTGTCTCTTTTATGAGCCAGAGGAGTTCCTCACTTCTTGGAAAGGAATCATGACTATCTTTATTCCTATTCGTGAAATGGCTGACGGTTCATGGAAGTATGTGGGTTATCAAGGACTCGCATCCCATGGTGGAGTAGTCGGATTACTTATTGCCCTCTTCCTTTATATTCGCAGGACGAAGATGAATACGTGGGTAGTACTCGACTTCTTCGGTATCGTATCAGGTATCACAGCTTGTTTTATTCGCCTTGGAAACCTGATGAATTCAGAGATTATCGGTAAGGTAACAGACGTTCCTTGGGCATTTATCTTCTATAATGTAGATGATAAACCACGTCATCCGGGACAGCTCTATGAGGCAATAGCCTACTTAATTATCTTCCTTTTTATTTACTTCATCTATAGGAAATATCCTAAGAAAGTGGGTACAGGACTTTATTTCGGACTCTGTCTTACACTTATCTTCACCTTCCGTTTCTTTATAGAATACACGAAGGAGATACAAGAAGCATTTGAAGCAGGTCTGCCAATTGATATGGGACAGATATTAAGTATTCCTCTTATTGCCCTCGGTGTATGGTCAATCTTACGCTCAAGAGGCAAAGAAGGAAAACTACCATAATCCGCTTTCGACTACGAATTACGCTAATTGCACGAATATTCATTGATTAGGAATATTCGTGCAATTCGTTTTATAAGTAATAATTGACGGCTAATTAATTCATAATATACGATTAATTGGTGTCATTCGTTTTATTGATATATCAGCAGTTAACGTTGTTCATCGAATTATTTACGTGAAAATAAATATTTTTCTTCATGAAAATAAATATTTCCTTTCATGTAAATAATTTCTTTTTTTCGTGAAAATAATTTGTTTGTGATAGTCTTTTAGGGAAGAAAAGGATAGTGATAAACATATTATTGGGTACTATTTAGAGGTTAAAATCTGCTCTTTTCCTTCCTTATAATTCTTTTATTTATTTGTAATTCTTCTTGTAATATCTTCTAAAGACTGATAAAAAAGTGGAGCTAAAACATTGTTTATTTTTCCTTCTTTATATACGCTATTGCATATATACAATAAGTCATCAATGTTTCCATGTAGTTCCATAATCCTTCTTGTAAGATTATTTGTGGCAAACATACGCTTCATGAAAATGGCAGAAAGTTGAGCTGGTAGTTTATATACCCATAATTCATTTCTGTAATGTTTCATATTAATACCACGTGAAGCAGCTATTTTTGTTGTCTCACGAATAGTTTTAATCGTAGTTGCCAATAGCTTTAGAGAATTCATAAGTTTATGAACTGATGCTATACTGTCGTTTATGTCTCCATTTTTACCTATGACAGAGATAACTGCAGCGTTGATAGCCATGTGTATCCATATCCATTCCAACATGTCATAAGGGTTCTCAAGTTTGATGTTAGAGGACTTAAATAGATTAGAAATAGCCTCATAATTTGATATGGTTGTCTTATTTTTAGACTCTATCATGAAATGATCGAATAAACAACAATCAAGTTCAGCCTTTGTGACAAGCCCTTCTCTTTTTATCTTTATGCAACCTCCAGCAACGGGAAAGCCTAAGATATAATCATATCCTTGCATAATTTTATCAAGATATTGCTTGTCATACCATAGATTACAGCATAAGAGTATTGTGCCTTTGAATGCTTCTTTTCGTAGTATCTCCATCACATTGGCAATCTTCCCTTGTGAGATACTTACGAAAATCATGTCATATTCTTTTTTTGAATGTGGATTTACTGTATATTCTTTTTTGACTTGAATACCCTTTGATGATTCTCTTCCATCTAATAATGTAACTTCAATATTGGTTATGTCTTTTTTATTACTTCCTTCCCGAATGTAATGTTCAACATTGTGACCAGCCTCTTTAAACACAGAAGCATAAGTTGTTCCGATAACTCCTAATCCTATAATTAATATATCCATGTTTGTGTTTATTTTTGACAAAGGTAATTAATTATTTGGGCTTTCCTCCTTATTTTTGTAATTTTGTAAGTCTAAGGATAAAATAGAAACAGACTTAATAAGGAAGTAAAGATATGGCAAAAGACGATAAGGGATTAACCCCGATGATGAAACAGTTCTTCTCAATGAAGGCACAACATCCTGGAGCATTGATGCTCTTTAGGTGTGGTGACTTCTATGAGACGTATGGTGAGGATGCTGTGGAGTCGGCAAGAATACTCGGTATTACCCTTACACGTCGTAATAATGGTGGTAACGGTGATTCGATAGAGATGGCTGGTTTCCCACATCATGCCCTTGATACTTATCTTCCTAAGCTTATCCGTGCTGGAAAGCGTGTAGCTATCTGCGACCAATTAGAAGACCCAAAGAAGAAACGTGAGGCTATCAAAGGCAAGAAGGGGCTGTCGGCAATGGACAAGATGGTGAAGCGTGGTATCACAGAACTTGTCACGCCAGGTGTTGCCATGAGCGACAACGTACTGAACTATAAGGAAAATAACTTCCTTGCTGCGGTACACTTCGGTAAAGGGTCATGTGGTGTCAGTTTCTTAGACATATCTACAGGAGAGTTCCTGACAGGTGAAGGCACCTTTGATTACGTCGAAAAGCTATTGGGTAACTTCCAACCAAAGGAGGTACTCTTCGACCGTGCGAAGAAACAAGACTTCGAACGCTACTTCGGTACACGTCTTTGTACGTTTGAGATGGACGATTGGGTGTTTACTGATCAGACGGCACGTCAGAAGCTATTGAAGCACTTTGGGACAAAGAACTTAAAGGGTTTTGGTGTCGACCATCTGAATAATGGCGTTGTTGCAGCAGGTGCTATTCTACAGTATCTTGAGATAACACAGCATACACAAATCAACCATATTACTTCATTGGCACGTATAGAAGAAGATAAATACGTGCGTATGGACCGTTTCACGATTCGTTCTTTGGAGTTGATTGCCCCAATGAATGAGGATGGATCATCACTTTTGAACGTTATTGACAATACCGTTACGCCAATGGGTGGACGTATGTTACGCCGTTGGATGGTCTTCCCACTGAAGGATGAAAAGCCTATTAATGAGCGTTTAGACGTAGTTGATTATTTCTTCCGTGAGCCAGATTTCCGCGAATGTATCAATGAACAGTTCCATCGCATTGGCGACTTAGAGCGTATTATATCAAAGGTAGCTGTCGGTCGTGTGTCACCTCGTGAAGTAGTGCAGCTGAAGAATGCCCTTATGGCTATCCAACCCGTTAAGACGGCTTGCCTTTATGCAAAGAGCGATACGCTCAAGAGGATTGGTGAACAGTTGAATCTCTGTGAGTCTTTGCGTGATAGAATAGAGAAAGAGATACAGCCTGATCCTCCACAGTTGGTCAACAAAGGCGACGTGATAGCCTTAGGTTTTAACCAAGAACTCGATGATTTGCGTTCTATCCGTGACAATGGAAAGCAGTATCTTTTGGAGATTCAAGAGAAGGAGATTGCTCAGACAGGTATTACTTCATTGAAGATAGGATTTAATAACGTGTTCGGCTATTACTTGGAGGTGCGCAATACGTTTAAGGATAAGGTGCCTGAGAATTGGATTCGTAAGCAAACATTAGCGCAGGCAGAGCGTTATATTACGCCAGAACTTAAGGAATACGAGGAGAAGATACTTGGTGCGGATGAGAAGATATTGGCTTTGGAGACTCAGCTTTATATGGAACTGATACAGGATATGCAGGAGTTTATTCCGCAGATACAGATTAATGCCAACCTCATTGCTCATCTCGACTGTCTGCTTTCCTTTATGAAGGTGTCACAATTGCAGCGTTATGTACGCCCAGTAGTGGACGATTCGGAGGTTATAGACATCAAACAGGGTCGTCATCCGGTAATTGAAACACAGCTGCCGATAGGCGAACAGTATGTACCTAATGATGTATTGCTCGATACGGAACACCAACAGATCATGATGATTACGGGTCCGAATATGGCAGGTAAGTCTGCTTTGTTGCGTCAGACAGCCCTTATTGTACTGTTAGCACAGATAGGTTGCTTTGTTCCTGCTGAACGAGCACGCATCGGAATGGTGGATAAGATCTTCACACGTGTGGGTGCTTCGGATAACATTTCATTAGGAGAATCAACCTTTATGGTCGAGATGACGGAGGCTTCAAACATCCTTAACAACGTCACTCCACGCTCTTTAGTACTCTTTGATGAGCTTGGACGTGGTACAAGTACCTATGATGGTATTAGTATTGCGTGGGCAATTGTAGAGTATCTGCACGAACATTCACGTGCACAGGCTCGTACCCTCTTTGCTACACACTACCATGAATTGAACGAAATGGAGAAGAATTTCCCACGTATTAAGAATTTTAATGTCTCTGTTAAGCAAGTGGATGGAAAGATAATCTTCGTTCGTAAGTTAGAGAAAGGTGGTAGTGAACATTCCTTTGGTATTCATGTAGCGGAGATAGCGGGTATGCCTCGTTCTATTGTTAAGCGTGCAAACGTTATTCTTAAGGAACTTGAAGCAGACAATGCACAAGTGGGTAGTGTCGGAAAGGCTGCCGTTGAGCGTCTTGATCAGAGCAGAGAAGGTGTTCAACTCTCCTTCTTCCAACTCGATGATCCCGTCCTCACACAGATTCGTGACGAAATCCTCGGTCTTGATGTCAACAACCTTACACCTGTTGAAGCCCTCAATAAGCTGAATGATATTAAGAAAATCGTAAAGGGATAAGGCTTAATCAACTTATAAAAAAATCTATCAATTCTTGCAAGTTCTTTAAAAACTTGCGAGAATTGAAATGTTCAAATAATGATTGAAAGAATAGATTGATAAGAGGAAAAAGAACATAAAAAGACAAGGTAACAAAGTGAACAACTCAGATTAGTTCCTTTGTTACCTTGTCTTTTTATCATGTCATAGAAATAAGATTTTGCTTTTTCTAATCCAACTTAGTTATTCTGATAATTCTCACAACTGTACAATACTGTGAAGTACTATTGAACTAATGTATATGCAAGAACATTTTTAATTCTATTTTGCTGTCACTTTTAACATTTAAGACTAATTGCTTATTTTCCAGATATATATGTGTTTTATAATACTGACAGATGTGACAGGAAAAATGATTATAGTCTGCAAAGCTAAGAGTTATTTCTCATGCCGCTTAATGTTGTTGCTGTCTCATCCTTTGTGTACTACTCTGTAGTTTTTACTTATTCTCTTTCCTACTTTGCGCGCTGTGATTCTGTATCACGGTTGTCATGATAGGTACGATGAACCTGTTTGCCACCAAAAGACCATGTAGCACGAAGTCCGATATATCGAGAATGATTATCAAATCGGTTCGTGTTAGTATATTCTTGATAGAATATGGTATTTCGATTGATATTCTGATGAAAGGGATCGCCAATGGTAAAACTTATTTTTAAACGGTCGTCTAAACAACTGTATTTAAGGCTCATCCTGAGGTAAGCATAAGAGTCACTTTGAGTTTGTGCAAAATACTCTTGGAACCAGTGGTGATAGCTAACCTCGCCAATGAGTGTCTTCTGATGGTTGAACATAAAAGCGAGTGAACCTTCAGCACGCTTACCCCATCCATGTATCTGTAACACGTCCGTTTTGTAATCGGAGTGAGAATCATAGTAATATATTTCTCCTCCTATGTTAAGGTTCAACCATGTTAGGACATTACGGTTATAATTAGCATAGATACCTGTCTTTTCATGGCGCAATCCGTCATAAGGACCAGTTACCTGACTTCCAGTTTCGAGGAATTGGGTTCTCCAACCTGTCTCCCCCTTGCCATGATTGTTGTAGAGAACGGCATAAAGTCCTTTTCCATTACTATAATTTATCTCCACGTTGCGGGTGTAGGCAGCTGTGAGGTAAGGGTTTCCCGTCATGTAATCAGTCGTGGAGGTATAGATACGGAAAGGATTGAGGTCATTGAAATTAGGTCGTTCTATCCCCCAATTAGCGGCAAGTGCCAGATTCTGATTATCTTTTAATTGCCAGTTGAGATGCAGAGTGGGATAGAAACGTCCGTAATGACTGCGATTGATTTGTCTTTGTGTAAGCTGGTTGCTTTCCGTCCATGTATGTTCGTAGCGTAGTCCAGCTTGTAGCTGAAGTTTTTCTGTGAGTAGTTTCTTTGCTGATAAATAGGCAGCGATGGTTCGCTCCTTATACAAGAATTCATTACTTTCATCAGTATTGTATCTCCACTGTCCGTTGGCAAAGTTCTCCAGCATCAGACTTGTCTTATTGCGGATGGCTGAGAAAGATGCCCCTGTCTCCATATAGAGATGCTTGAAGGGAAGGGAAAAATCAAGTTTTAAGGCATTTATCTTGTAATTTGCCTTGCTTTTATTGCGTAGTGATTCAGTCATTCCGTTTGTTACCGATACGTTTTCGCTTTGTGTGGGAGCATTGCTGTTGAAGAAATTATAGTTCACACTGACTGTCTTCTCCAATGAGTCGAGCTTGTATTCTGCATACAGTGTCGTACTTATGTTGTCGTTCCAAATAGCTGGGGCATGGACTGTCGTAAATGTTGTATCCCTGTTAATTGAGACAAACGTGTGATTGGTAGAGATGTGATTGGTATAGAATGATGTCATAACACCCAGTTCCAAGCGCTTGTTAGCATGATATTTCACGATGGCATCAGCATTATACGACGGCCAAGGGGATATGGTCCGCTTTCTTGTACTGCGCTGGTGCCCATCTTTGAAGTCATAGACAGAATATGAGTTGTTGATTACTTTATCCAAAGACATTCCCAGACCAGTGGACAGCTCAAGTTTCCTGCTGGCATAGTTGAGGTTTATATCCTGGAAATACCTCCCACGGTACTGTCGTCGTACCTCCTCACTGATACTCCCACTCCACCCTTTTGACTGGTCACGTTTCATGACGATGTTGATGTATCCCGCATTGGCTTCTGCCTTATATTTTGCAGGTGGAATAGTTATCACCTCTATACGCTCAATATCTTCTGCCTTCAGGCTGCGGAGTTTTGCCTTTACAGCATCGGAAGTCATTTCAAGGATATGTCCATCAAGCATGATATGGGTAATGCCCTTGCCTACGATGTTGACACTTTCGTCACTGACATTTAGCATTGGTACACGCCCCATCACTTCTATACCATTCATCCCCTTGGAGAAAGGGTCATTATTGACAAGATACTGCAGTCGGTCAACATCATTTTTAATAACCCGGCGCATACCTTTTACTGTCACGGACTTCAGTGTATATGGTTCAGTCTTCATACGGATAGTACCGATATTGTCGACATTAATCAGCTTATAGTAGGTAGCAAATCCAATGAAAGAAACCCGTAGTAAGACCTTCCGTTGACTACATGGTATGACAAAGTCTCCCCCGTTATTGGTCACTCCGCCATTGATGAAACTGGAATCCGATGGATTCAACAAAGCTACATTGGCAAACGGTACAGGCTGGTTGTGCTGATCAACAATGTGTCCAATGACCTTTGTAGGTACTTTCTGTGTACATTCTACGAAGATAAGGCTATCACTGACAGTCATGTGCATGGGATAGAAACCCAATACTTCCCTTATTGCTTCGGGGACAGTGCGGTTACGTAGGTTTACAGTGACTGTAAAATCCTCTAATTCATTATATATGAAGTTGATTGTATACCGTTGGCTGGCATTGTCAATATCAGTCAGCACATGTGGTAGGGATGCCTTTTTATAGTTTCGGGTAATATGCTGTGCCTGTACACCACAGACAATCAGTAGCAGTATACCAAGAAAGAGATGCTTTCTCATAGTGTTTTATTCTATGGTGATTGTACTGTCAGCCAAAGTTAGCTGTACTTTTTCAAACATGTTTAGTGTCTTTACTGCGTGTTCTACACTTTGGTCTCTGTTCCAAAGAAAGCGCAAACGTAGCTGTCCTGCTTCTGGGTTACGACAGACAGTTTTTATCCCATAGTAATCTGATATTTCTTGAACAATGTCCTGTAACATAATATTATCAAACTGTTTGGGAGGAAGTATCTCCCCTACTCTCTTTTCTTCCAGTTTGCTATATGTGGCAGTTGTGCGTGTAGAGTCTTTTTCCCTGAATGATTTTGTATGGACCATTTTGTTTGTGACCGTAACAGCTGAATCCGTTGCCAACTGTTTTCTACCACCTTTGACAATGCTAACTGCAGCTATGGCAATTCCCGATACAGTGAGAATGCTAATGACTACTGCTGCTATCTGTCTGTAATAGCGGTGTATAGGTCTGGGAGTAGACTTCTTTTCCATTACCTTGTTCCATTCCTCTTCTATGATTTCATCTGTCAGTTTATCGGAAGTCCGTCTGTACTCGTATGCACTGGTAGTGTCTGATATAAGTTGATATGTTTGCCTCAACTCATCATCACGCAACAGTTCATTAAGCTGTTCATCAGTATATTGGTCAGGATGCTCCATCATGTCAAGCAACCTTTCCATCTGTCCGTAACTATCTTTTTTCATTTCTGGTTGGGATTAAATTGTTCTTTCATCTTCCTAATTGCCTGTATCAAGTGCTTGTAGACAGCAGCTTCGCTGATGCCAACCTGTTCTGCAATGGCTTTATAGGACAGTTGCTTGTCAAAACGTAGACGGAAGACTGTGCGGGTCTGTGTTGTCAGCTTATTGTCGGCAAAGGTCAATAATTCCATGTAGCGATCAGTATGGTGCTGTATGGGCGATAAGTCAGGCTCTGTTTCTATTGTCAACAGTTTATTGACACGCTCTTTCATCTGTTTCTGTCTGATGATGTCTAAGCACTGGTTGCGTACACTTACAAGTAGATAAGGGCCTGTTCCTTTCTTAGGCAGGTGGAAATTGTCACGGAACAACCGCACAAATACCTCACTCACGGCATCTTTCGCCTCGTCAGAATCGTGCAGCATTGCCACTGCCAGCCTGAACATTGCGCCGTAGTGCATTCGGAACAGGTGCCCAATGGTTTCTTCTTTCGACATAGATATCTATTCGTTTTTTATCTGTTCTCATCCTTATAACGAATGAAAGTGGATTTTACCAACCCCTTAATACTATAAATTGTCTTTAAAGTTGGAAAAGACCTTATTAATTGCTTGTTTTGTACTCAACTTCTGGGTCTTATCGTACTTAGCTAACAAGTCCTAATCTTTTACTAAAAAGCTCCTAAGCTTTTACTAAAAAGTTCTTAACCTTTTACTGAAAAGCTCCAGACAACTTAGCTAACAAGTCCTATCGTACCCAACCTCTGGGTGTAAAATATCTATTTGTTGGGTATAACAATTCTTTAATTGCTACTATAGTTCATTGGGTTTAAGGGAAGAATAAAAGGTTAAAAAAACAGAGTAACATAGGAATAAGCAATAAGTTCTTATGTTACCCTGTACTTTGTTTATGTGTTACTCTGTCTTTATTCTTCTTTACTCTGTCTCTTTTGTAAGTTCGTCTATTTGCTGGATGATATCGGAATTAATGCGTTGCATACGTAGATATATTGATATACCGATTGCCACTCCAATGACTAAACCAACACCACCGCCAACCATTGCACCATAAAATAAGGAAGTATTTGCTCCTCCATTCGCAGCACTTGAGCCATTGTATAATTCTATAAATAACCATGAAACCCATATTGTCATAAAGAAGATACCATATAATAGGGACTTTTTACGTAGTTTTTTCATTCGTTGCATTTGTAGAGATGCTGCTATGAGGTCACCATTTAGAAAGTCTTTTTTATTGACATGGTTGATATAAGCATCGAAACAGACACTCAAAGTCATAAATATAACGGTGAATCCGTAGAACGACCAAGAGAGGTTAAATATCTCTCGAGCTTCATAATAGGCATAATAAATAAATAGTAATACTAAGAATGAAACCCAAGTATATTTCTTCATAAACGACATCTTATTGAGCATTGACTGCCTAATAAGCTTATCGTTGATGAGTGTTTGGTTATCAATTTTATTCTTGAGGATACCTAATTGCTGGCGCATTTCCTCAAACTCTGTATGCTTTGTTTCCATTGTAGTTTTCTTTTTAATGTGATTGTTAAGTTTTGTAGGGTATTGGGCTAATTGGGCCAATTGGCCTAATAGGGCTAATAAGACCAATAAAACTAATCCCATTCATTAATGGTTACTCCCCTACTCCTTTGTTGTTTCACCAGTTTTCTTCAGTTTTTCCTTGATTCTAAACAGTCTTACGGAGACATTCTTCGTACTGATACCGACGATTTCGCCAATCTCTTCATAGCTCATATTCTCCAACCAAAGTAGGATGATAGCACGGTCGAAAGCCCCTAACTGACTGATACGACGGTTAAGTTGCTGTATCTGTCGGCTGTCATCATCACTATCTGTAAAGGGATTGATATCCATTGAGAGTGGAATTGTTTTCCGTTTTCGCTTCTTTCGGTCACAAGAGATGCAGGTGTTGAGGCTGATACGATAGAGCCACGTGCGTACATCACTTTCTCCTCGGAAGTTCTGCAGACCCTTCCAAAGGTTTATCAGCACCTCTTGAAAGAGGTCGTTCACCTCATCTTCATCCTTTGAGAACATATAGCACACGGTGTAGATGGTGCTTTTATGTTCTCTCACGATGCGCGAGAAGTCTTGTTCATTTTGTAGGTTGTCCATCTTGTTTAAAGGTTTATTTTGTCCATTAGACGCACGTAGTAAATGAAAAACTACACAATAGGGATAAAATTTTTTATTTATCGTGTGCAAAAGTATTGTTTTATGAGGATAAATACAAGCCCTCGAAGGCTTTATTTAGTAAAGAAGAAAGACTTGTTTTCATCATTCAAAATATTAGATTAATTGATTTTTAATGATTTATAATTGTTCTACCAAGCCTCAACAAATATTTTAAAACTATAATTTAATAGTTGAAAAATTTTGCTGTTTTAATTATAATTTCTATCTTTGCTGCAGATAGGAACGTCTGAAAGAATTAGAAGTAGTTTCCGGCGTATTCGCTGGAGTTTGATACGAAGTATCGTTTTATTGTTAACGAAGGTTCACAATAAAAGTAATTCCCTTACAGCGTTCCTATTTTTTTGTTTAAAACAAACGCACTATGGCTACCAAAACAATAAACGGAAAGGAATATACAAAGGCTAATTTTGAGAATAAGTTGCGCCATTTAAGAGATGCACAGGAACTTGCAGCGATGCTGAATGAGCTGAAGTTACCTTGGTATTATTCTGACTTTCGTGGTAAACAACTAAGTTTTTTAGCTGATACCAATAATGTTCAACGACGTTGTAAGACTTTCCGACTTCGTAAGAAGCACGGTGGCTATCGCGAGATTACCGCTCCGAAAGGAGTTCTTCGTGGTATATTAAATGCACTTAATATATTACTTCAAACCTATGATGAGCCTACTCCTTGGGCGTATGGCTTCGTTTGTGGTCGTTCTGTGGTTGATAATGCACGTCCACATGTGGGAAAACGTTATATTCTGAACCTTGATTTAAAGGATTTCTTCCCCACTATTACACGCCAGCAGGTGGCTGAATGTCTGACGGCAGAGCCTTTTGGCTTCTCGTCATTGGCTGCAAAACTCGTCTCAGGATTGGCTACTGTGCGCACAAAGAACAATGAAGAAGTTTTAGCACAGGGCTTTGCTACATCGCCAACACTATCGAATTTCATTTGTCGGGAGATGGATAAGGAGATAGCGAGCATAGCTACAGCACAAGGCATCACCTTTACCCGCTATGCTGATGACCTCACTTTCAGTTCTGATGCAGACATCCTTCGTCCACAGGGAGAGCTTGTACAGCAGGTAAAGACTATCGTTGAGCGTTATGGTTTCCGACTGAACGAAGAGAAAACCCACTTGCAACGTCGTGGAAGACGGCAGGAGGTAACGGGCTTGATAGTAACGGAGAAAGTGAATGTAAGCCGCCGTTACGTGCGTGAAATCCGCTCCTTGCTGTATATCTGGGAGCGTTACGGCTATGAAGATGCCTGTCAGGCTGCGTGGAAGAGCTACAGGCAGCAGCATGGAAAGACAAAAGGTTATCTGCACCACGTACCTCTTAATGCTGTTCTGAGGGGTAAACTGAACTACATGAAGATGGTGCGTGGAGCCGATGACCCACTCTATCAGCGTTTTGTTAGTCGTTATACTTCTTTGCAACAACGAAGTAAGGGAGATGTAAAAGAGGTGGAATACAAGGCTTATATGGGTAAGTATCTTTCTAATTCGACAAGAGATAGAATGAGAAGAGATGCTGTTTTGGCAAATGACAACACATCAACAGGTCAGCTCGGAGCTACAAGCAGCAATCCTTATGACCCAAGAAAAAAGAGCAAACGTATCCTTAACTTTATAGTGATGGTGATTATATTGCTTGCTATTATACTCATCAAATTGTTTTTAAAATCACGTCTGTAAGCAGTAAAAAGTAAGTTAATAAGTAGCGTAATTCTCATCTTTCGTCATGTAGATGACTACCTTTTGTGAATTATTTTCATGAAAAGAAATATTTATTTTCATGAAGAAAAATATTTATTTACGTGAAAAAAAATAATTATTTTCGTGAAAATAATTCGCTGTTTACTTAATCTTATCGATTGGTAGTATAACTTCTCCCAATGAAATCATGGCATTGAAGAGGCTTATATACTGATAATTAGGAATGTTAGAGACCATGATTTCACGCTCTTGAAGCAGTCCACAGTCGAGCAGTCGTTGGCGCATCGTACCGCAAAGGAGTGGCGTAGAGGGTGTAAACCATTGTTCTCCATCATAGAGTGCAATGTTGGTATAGGAAGTATCTGTAAGGTGATTGTCACGAACAATAAGTATTTCGTCGCAGTCACCTTGCTGTTTTTTTAGTTCGTTAAGTTGAGAGCGGTCAGTGCTCTTATAAGGATAGCTGATGTTATTGTCGTAGACAAGGCGCAAGGAGTTGATTTCCTTACGTATATAAGGTGTACAAGTGATGTCATGGATGCCCTCTTTATCGTAGACAAAGCGTAGTTTCGAGCATTCCATTGGTAAGCTAACAGACTGCAAAAGGTCAGCTATACGCAGCGGTTCTGTCAGTCCTAACATCTCCTTGCGTGTGCGGTTCAATCGCTCTTCGTGGTAGGCAAGGTTGCAGATGCAGCCGTCTACCACCCTTATCGTTTCAATATATTGGCACATAAACCTTCTCAATCACCTCTTTATATTCGTCATCATTATTGCTTTGAGCCGTAATACCGCCTCCTGCCTTATAATGGAACTGTCCGTTATCATCCTGATCAATGAAACGAATCATCACGGCACTGTCTACTTGTCCTTTGCTATAACAACCCATCACACCCGTATAAAAGTCTCTTTCATAGCCCTCAGCCTCATCGATTATCTCCATGGTACGTGGCTTAGGAGCACCTGTAATAGAGCCAGCAGGGAGCAAACGGAAAAGCAGTGTACCGACGTTCTCGCGATAGTCCGTAGGAAGTTGTCCTGTAATCTCCGAACTTGTCTGTAGGATTTCACCCTTGTTTGTTGTCAGATGGTCGATATAACGATAGCGTTTCACTTGCACTTGCTCTGCTATGATACTCAAGTCGTTGCGGATAAGGTCGACGATAGTGGCGTGTTCAGCTGCTTCTTTCTTATTCTCCATCAGTTCCTTCTCAGCGTCAGGACGTGTTGCATCAATCGTTCCCTTCATTGGGAAGGAACTGATAAGTCCTTCTTCGTTGATACGAACGAATATTTCTGGAGAGAAACAAACGAACTTCTCTTTCATCCAACAGCGATATAACGCCTTTGAACGTATGAAGATATCGTGCAGGGAGAGGTTTGTACGAACAGGAATCTTACACGTGAGGTTGGCTAAATAGCTGTCGCCCTCACGCTCTCTTTGCTTGACAAGGTTGATACGTGGTTCATAATCTTCTCTTGTCGGTGGTTCTGTAAACCATTCCACAGCCTCTTCGCTGTAGCTTTCGCCCTCAGGGATATTAGAAAGGCTTGGGAAGGAAAAAAGTAATTCGTGTGGGTTGATGTTCGTAGACTCCTCTACATAGGCACCATCGGCTTTATAATTGATGATAAAGATAAAGTCTTTACCTTCCTTAGCTAACGTGTTCATCCGCTGAATGGCACGTTCACGGTCGTATAGTATCATATTCTTTTGTTGCAAGCAGATGAGATGTTTTGTCTCTTTGTTTATCTTTCTCCAATCTTGAAAATATCCTTTGGTTCAAATACTCCTGACTTCTCTGTTTTCGCAAGTTCAACCATACAATGCGCAACGACTTCAGTCTTCATAGGTCGTTGGCTCTTGAAAAGCCCCAATTTATTGAAGAATTGCAATATAGAAACAGACAGTTTCTCAGAACTTCTTGTAGTATTCTTGCGAATTAATGCAGGTGGACGAAGGATAGAGATATGCTGGAAAGGAAGCTGTTTGATAGCTTCTTCCAATTCACCTTTCATCCTTGTATAGAAGAAATGAGCGTTTGGATTAGCCATAGCAGCCGATACCAGGACGAAAGATGGTACACCTTGCTCTGCTGCTATCTTAGCGAAGTTGTATTGATAGGTATAATCTATCTTGTATTGATTCTCCTTTGACTTAGCTGCCTTACGGGTTGTTCCCATACAAGAGAATACGACATCGCCTTGTACGGAGAGTCTCCACTTATCCGACTGGTCGAAGTCTACGATATGTGTTGTTACTTTTTTGTTGTTTATGCCTGGGTCTCTTCTGACGAAGATAGCTATTTGTTCGATAGTATCATCATTGATAAGCTCCTCTACAAGGTCTTTACCTATTGCGCCAGTAGCTCCTAATATTATTGCTTTCATTGAGGGGATTGGGTGTTGGGTGTTTAATGTTGGGTGATGGGTGTTAAATGTTGGGTGATGATGATTTGTGATGTTGGATAATGGGTGTTTAATGTTGGGTGTTAATGTTTTGTGATGTTGGGTTTTAGGGGGTGATGATAACTATTCTATTACGGCTTAATAATAATCTTGAGGTGGTAAACCTCTGGTGTAATACGCTGTTCGATGTGATACCTATCAGGGTAAATCAGCTCTAAACGGCGGTACATATTCTCTAATCCGATACCCTTTCCACTCTTGTCTGTGTCGTTTTTCGGATAGTTACTATTCTCACAGAGAAAGACTATCTTACCGTTATCTTCTATGATAGATATGTGGATAAACGATGGTTTATTGGCACTTATACCATGCTTAAAGGCATTCTCAACAGGTGTCAGGAATACCAATGGCGCAATGAGTAGTTGTGAGTTGTGGATGATGAATTGGCTCTTTATCTCTACATTGCTGCCTGACCGTAGCGTCATCAGATTGATATAGTTCTTGATAAAGGCTATCTCACCATTCAGACTCACCTCCTTAGGCTGTGTCTCATAGAGTGCGTAGCGTAGGAGTTCAGACAGTTGACCGATTGCCTTTTGGGCATTATTTGGACTTGTCTGGGTGAGTGAGGCTATGTTATTGAGCGTATTGAAGAGGAAGTGTGGGTTTAGCTGGTTCTTGAGCCATGCCAATTCAGCTTCCGTCATCTTCTGTTTCTCCTCTCTTAACTGCCTTCTGAGCGTACTATGGCGGATATAATAACGCACGAAGATAGCCGCGACAACCATTGCATAGTTGAGAATCATCCACATCACACCAAACTGATAGAACCCTATTCGTATAGGTGCGTTCGGTAAATCGGCATTATAAATGCTGAAGATATGATGATTCCAAAGGACGATAAACAGCAGATTGATTACCCAGAATGCCCAGTGCTTTATCTTATTCTTTGCTTCAAAGAGGTAAGGAACTAACACATAGAAGTTTGCCATGAAGACAATCAGTAACAAGAAAAGTACGAAGGCATTGACACACATGGACTCCTTGGCGGCTTTGACATCATGCTCAAGTAGCATAATGACCAATGACCAGATAGATACAAGGAGCGCATAAATGCCCACCTGTGCGCCAAGAACGGACAGGTTGTAGCGACTCAGGCAATACTTCTTTATTTCCTCCAATACCTTCATGTTGCAAAGATAGTCTTTTATAAGGAAAGAAGCAAGCAGAATCTATACTACATTTTTACTTTTTCTTGTTTTAACACAGAAATGTAATTATCGGTAAATCAGTGCTTTATAGGGGTAGATTGTCTCGCTTGTTAGGCAAATAAGTCTAATTGGTATATTCTTTCAAGCTGATTAATCGGCTTTTTATGCCTAATTATCTAAGCTCTATTTGCTATTTACCCCTAATCATTAAGCCCCAAATCTATCCTCTCCTCTTATCAAAAGTATGATTTATTGTAGAGGAGTTAGCCCTCCGCACCATTGGTGCTTACGGTCCGCACGTATGGTGCTAAGCATGAACACCACTCGTGCGGAGTATTAACACCACAGTAGGATACCACAAAAAAGAGGCGTTCCTGCCGTTGGGTTGATAACGAAAGACACCGATGTTGAATTACATCTATTGAGTCCTAATCGCCGATTTAAGCCTTATTCTGATCTGCCTTGATTAAAGCAAGCAATCGCTCGACCGCTTCTTCTTCAGGGATATTATGCTCAACGCATACCTGTTTGCGGTAGAGGCTCACCTTTTTAGGACCTGCACCCACATATCCATAGTCGGCATCAGCCATCTCACCGGGTCCGTTTACAATACAGCCCATGATTCCTACCTTCAGTCCTTTCATGCCCTTGGTAGCTTCTTTGATGCGAGCAATCGTCGTACGGAGGTCGTAGAGCGTACGACCACAGCCCGGACAAGAGATGTATTCGGTCTTCACCATGCGCAATCTACCTGCTTGAAGAATACCGAAGGCGGTTTGTTCAACATCCTCTTGTGAGAGGTTGCCATTGTTCATCAGCCAGATACCATCGGTGAGTCCGTCCATCATGAGTGCACCCATATCTGCTGCAGCCTCCAATTGGAACTTCTCTTTAGCCGTAGTTGTCTCAGCCTGTTGGCAGTTACTGTTTTCTTCCTTCTCATCAGTTGCTGAATGCTGATACATCTGGGCGAAGATGATAGGGTTCTTTACCCCTGCTATCATCAGTTGATGTGCCAATGCACGCTGGTCGCCAAGGCGGTTCTGATGGCTTGTCATACATACCACAACCACCTCTGGATGTGTTTTCAGACAAGCAAGGAACTCCTCTGATGGTGTACCATACTTCAAGACGAGGAACTTAACATCACTGTTTATCGCACTGATGAAAGGCATTCCCGTCACAGGGAAGATTGGGTAGACGTTCTCTAAGGACTGCTTACCACTGTTGGCAAGGTCCATATAGGCGTAATAATCAAGGATATACTTCTGTTTCTTTGCCCTTTTCTCAGGCAATTCACCCTGTACATAGATATAGTCGGGCTTTGGTAGCTCTGGTGATGACACCTCGGCAGTTGCTTGATCAGCCTTTCGAGTAGCAATAACAACAGGAACATTCTCGCCACCGATGTTGCCTGCAGCCACTGTCTCACGTCGGTTAGGATGGAGATAATCAAAGCCATCATACTGTTCGGCAGGGATGAGAAGATGTTTCTCGTGTCGACGGATATACCATGTGAGGTGTTTAGCCACTGGAATCTCGCACTCTGGCTCTTCACTCAGTGATACACGGATCGTGTCACCGATACCATCAGCGAGTAAGGCACCAATACCTACGGCACTCTTTATGCGTCCGTCTTCACCTTCACCAGCCTCGGTAACACCAAGGTGGAGTGGATACTGCATACCTTCCTTGTCCATCTCAGCCACAAGAAGGCGTACGGAACGAACCATAACAACCGTGTTTGAGGATTTGATAGAGATGACAATGTCATGGAAGTCGTACTTGCGGAAGATGCGGAGGAATTCCATACAGCTCTCTACAATACCTTCTGGCGTATCACCATAACGGTTGCGAATACGATCAGAGAGGCTACCATGGTTGACACCAATACGTACAGCGGTGTGGTTCTCCTTACAGATATTGATGAAAGGAATCAGTCTGTCCTCAATCTTCTGTAGCTCTTGCGCATATTCCTCATCGGTGTACTCCAACTTTTTGAACGTACGAGCAGGGTCGACATAGTTACCCGGATTGATACGAACCTTCTCTGCATAGAGTGCAGCAACGTCTGCAACGTTCGCATTGAAGTGAACGTCTGCACAGAGCGGAGCCATATAATTGTCTGCACGTAGTTGTGCATTGATATTCTTTAAGTTCTCTGCCTCACGCTTTCCCTGCGTTGTGAGGCGTACAAGTTCTCCTCCAGCATCAATGATACGCTTAGCTTGTGCAACACTTCCTTCGGTATCATCCGTTGAAGTAGTTGTCATTGATTGTACGCGTACAGGGTTCTCTCCACCAATGTTGAGTGCACCAACATGCGTGACAGAGGTTTTCCTTCTTTCAAAGTTGAATAAATCTATCATGTTCTATTTGGATAATGGGGTACCTCCCCAAGCCCTTTTGGGATGATGAAAAACCTCCCTACGCCCCTCTGAGAGAGGGGTTATAGTAAGAGGTAATAAGTGGTAACGACCTTTACCCTAATTGTTTCCCATTGTTACTCCACCTTTTTGAGGGGTTAGGGACGGTCTTAGCACTTAAACTTATAATCCTTTAGTTCAGCTAACTCCTTGTTAGCCTTCTCTATCTTCTTTCCTAATGAAGCCTTCCAGTTGTCAATCTTCTTTGCAATAGACTCATCACCGAGTGCTATCATCTCAGCTGCAAGGATGGCAGCATTCTGTGCTCCATTAACGCCAACAGTAGCAACTGGAATGCCAGGAGGCATCTGAACGATAGAAAGTAAGGCATCAAGACCATCGAGCATACCCTTAATTGGCACGCCAATGACTGGAAGTGGTGTTGAAGCAGCGATAACTCCAGGCAAAGCAGCAGCCATACCAGCCGCAGCAATGATAACTTTTACGCCACGACCTTTCGCTTCCTTGGCAAAAGTCTCTACTGCATCAGGTGTACGATGAGCAGAGAGTGCATTCACTTCAAAAGGAATCTCTTGCTCTTCCAACCACTTACAAGCTTTTTCCATTACGGGTAAATCGCTTGTTGAACCCATGATAATACTAACTAATGGCTTCATATTCTTAATGTATTAAGTTTATTTTCTTTGTTTGTTTTATGTGTATTTATTCTTAAGACAGATGTAATTTCCTGTCAGTTTATTCTTTATTCTTTAGCAATCAGTGGGCTTTTCTACTGCTATTGATTCTATACAACGATGATTGTAATGAATGAACAGATGATACCTAAGAAGAAACCCGATGCCACTTGCTCCAATGAATGTTGCCTGAGAATCATTCTACTGCTACCTACAAAGCCTGAAACGATGAGTGTAAGACAAAGCCACCACATCGGATTGAAGTTGAATAGCAGTGAAAAAGCTATCAAAGAACCCGTCACACCACCGATAGCTGCCGTATGTGTTGATATCTTCCACCACACGTTGATGATAGCACAAAGAATCTGAATGATCAATGCTACCATGAGTATTGACGTCAGCATGTGAGGCAGGTGTAGGATGTTCATGATATAGAAGCACGTGAAGTAGCAAAGAATAGAAATCACGTAAGGAACCATTCTTCGCTCTCGTTGCCCTAACTGAATCAGTGTCCAGCCGTGGTATTGGCGGTAAAGGTGGATGAGTAAGGTAGGGATAAGCACTGTAAAAGCGTAAACCAAAAAGACATACGACAGCTTCGCCTGCCACGGGAACATACTAAGATAGCTAAAAGTAAAGATAGCCAATATGCCCACAACGGGTAAATAGAATGGTGTGAGAACCATACTCACGACCCTTGCTGTTAATATAATATTCTTTTCGTTCATACTTTAACACCTAACATTCATCACCCATCACCCCTCAACATCACTCCTTCCTCAGTCTTGCCACAGGCAATCCGAGTTGTTCGCGGTACTTGGCAACGGTGCGACGGGCTATTGGGAAGCCCTTTTCTTTCATCACTTTGGCAAGCGCATCATCGCTGAGAGGCTTACGTTTGTCCTCTTTGTCGATTACTTCTTTGAGTGCCAACTTGATTTTACGAGTAGACATTTCCTCACCATCTTCCGTTGTATAGCTATCAGTGAAGAAGAAACGCAGAGGGAAAGTACCCCAACGTGTCTGCGCATACTTGATGTTACTCACACGTGATATGGTCGAGATATCTAAGCCTGTACGGTCGGCAATATCTTTGAGAATCATTGGTTTGAGGTCAGCCTCATCTCCATCTTGGAAGAATTTCCGCTGAATATCGATGATAGCCTTCATCGTCACCTGTAATGTATGACGTCTTTGCTTTACCGCTTCGATAAATCCTTGTGCTTTTTCCACCTTCTCTTTGGCATAAAGCAACGCTTCCTTCTCCTGTCGATTCATATTAGCTTTGTTGTTGCGGTAGGTCTCCATCATATCGTTGAAAGCCTGCGAAACGTGCAACTCTGGTAGATTGCCGTGGTTTAAGCTAAAAGTCACCGTACCATCATCCTCTGTGTCGACGATAAAGTCAGGTGTTATCTGTTGCAGGTTACGTCCTTGTGTCTCCCCCATAGACGATCCCGGCTTCGGATTCAACTTACGAATCTCGCGCTGTAGCGCCTCTACTTGAAGATCAGACAGCGACAGTGCGCTTTGAATCTTATCCCAATGCTTCTTTTTGAAAGCGTCGAAATGATGTGAAAGGATATTGTAGATGTATTTATACAGATGACTATCTTTCTCCCACTCACCATTCTCAACCTTACGATCTATCTGCAACAAGAGACATTCTTGCAAGTCTCTTGCACCGATACCAGCTGGGTCAAAGTCCTGCAGAATCTTCAGTACCTCTTCTAATTCCTTAGTAGACGCGTCAATCCCATAGTAGATAGCCAACTCATCGCTGATACTATCGAGGTCTTTTCGCAATAGTCCGTCATCATCTAAGCTACCGATAAGATACTCCAAAATACTCTTCTGACGTTCAGTAAGCTCTCTCTCGCCTACCTGCTCATTGAGTTTATCGATGAAAGAAGTTGTGTCTCCATACACAATCTCCTCATATTCAGCATTATTTCGTTGCTGTCTGGAATCGTATGTAGGAAGATCATCATCCGAACGCATACGCTCTAATGCCGAGTCGAGGGCATCTTGTCGCTCTTCTCGCTCCTGCATTGTATCGAAATCATCGTCTTCTGAATGCTCTACAGTATCGTTGTCGTCAATGCTATCAGTCTCCTCCCCTCCTGCTTCTAAGGCAGGATTATCATCGAGTTCAGCATTAACACTTTCCTCTAATTCTGTCAGTGGCATCTCCAACAACTTTACTTGCAGCATCTGCTGTTGTGAGAGACGCTGCACTTGTTGCTGTTTCTGGGTCTGAATTTGTACTTGTTCCTGTGCCATTGTTTACCTGAATTGTGCTACAAAAGTACTAAAAAAACAAGTATAATCAAGTGAAATATTCCTTTAATTGTGCTGCTAAGGCAGAAAGTTTTTCTGGGTTATCATTTCCATAGCGGTTCCACACCTCCTGACATGGCATTAATAAGGGCGATATCAGAAGGTCGTCACGGTTCAGATAGGGGTCGCAGAATTGGAACACATCCATCACCTCTACAATCATTTGTGGCTTTATCTTCATCAGCTTAGCAAGGTCTATCACCTCAGGTGTCTCCGCTGCCATCGTAATCGGGGTGAGACGGAAATAGAGATCGAGAATCATAATGAGCATAAAAGGCTTCAACTCCATAGCCCCCTCCACTGGTAGGAAGTCATGTTCAAAGGTTTCGCGCACCTTCACACCATCATAGAACTCCCTTGGCTGGCCAAATCCCTTCATCGAACGCAGTTTCTTTACGTCTTTGTTGAGCTTTCTTGTGTTCTCTCCATACGTCTCCCAAATCAGATTAATGATGGGCATATCACGATGTCGCAACTTAAAAAGCTGTTCATAGAGGTTCTTTGGTGGTATGTGTAGCTCCAAACTGAGGTCTACTAATGCACGTGAATACATTGGTTTCATTCCCTCTGGCTTTTTTAGGTAAAGCTGTAGGAGTAGCAGCCAATAGTCATCAGACCATAAAGGATGTGTTGCCATAAGCGTAAAATATCCACTCTTGCTCCTCTCTTTCGAGTGGAGAAGGAGGAGAATTACTTGTCTAAAGGGTATCTATATTTGTCTTTCGCAAAGATACTCCTTTTTATTATAATGGCAAAAGAAAGTGGCAGAAAGTTAATGAGTTAACGGATTGAGGAGTTGACAAGTTGTTTGTGGTAAATAATTACTCGTAAGGTGATTTGTTTGTAGGTATAAATACGTTTTTAATTGGGCATAAAACAGGTGTGTTAAGTTGCCGTTTTATTTCCCATTTTCCCCTTGTTAACCTACCGATAGTTACCTATTTCTAAATTATTTTCATGAAGAAAAATATTTTTCTTCACGTAAAAAATTATTTTTTTTCACGTAAAAAATTATTTTTTTTCACGTAAAAAATTATTTTTTTTTCACGTAAATAAATGTTTTTCTTCATGAAAATAATTCGCTTTTGATAAGTATCTTGACCCTTAAAAGAGGGTCTATCTAATGATTTTCTATGCTAAAATGGGTGATTAAAAACCATTCTTTGGACTTAAATTTACGCCGTTCTCCAAGCCAAATAACGCATATTATGCAGTCCTGACTCTCTGTTTTTACTTCTTTCCCCCACCCACTAAGTCATCATTCTGAATGCTTCGTACAGCCTTCTTGACGCTTGCTTTTAACTTACCAAAGCTCCATGAAAGACCGATTCCAAAGCGTTGAGGTTTCATAACAGCACGTTCATAACCAGTATAATCGCCTCGAACAATACGATAAGTACTTGATCTTTCTTTGATGAAAGGCGAATTGGCTGATAAAGATACTGTTAGTTTGTCCTTGAAAAAGCGACGAGTCAATGTAAAATCATAGTAGAACCAATGCCCCGCAATGGCATACGGATTGTAAACCCTGTTGCCATATTCACCTCCAATACTGGTTGTCAACGTTAATTCCCAAGGTATTTTCTGCTCCCAATTAAAGTAGATATCACCACCGCAGCCGCTGTTCTTGATAGCAGGTGTGGGCAAGGTGATTCGGGCATAACGTATGGAAGCGTTGAGTGTAAACGATGTTCCGGTGAAAGGAGTCCATTCTGTGTAAGATGAAATACCGAACACTTTACTCTTCAGTACGTTCTGATAAGTAGAAACATCTTTACGATTCTGTTCATAAATGATGTAAGCGATACCATTATTGGTAAATGAATAATCGGGACTTAATTGCAAAGTAAATTTTGAAGTAACCAACATATACAGAAGTTGTAGCTTTTGGTTGCGACTGCTTCCTAAGTTTGCATTACCGAAAGAGACTGCCGTTGGTGTGCTAATGATGGCTGGATTGAGATAGCCGATACCGGGTCTGTTGATGCTGGTATTATAGCTAAATTTCAGTGTTTGTCCATCACTAATCTTGTATTGTAGGCTTGCTGATGGTACCCAGTCATTGAGATTAGCATGGTAATCAGCATTACTACCATCGGGATAGGATGCTTTCATGCGAGTAAACTCGTATCTCAAACCTGCACGAGCAGCCCATTTGCCAGCGGTGAAGATATATGAGAGGTAGGCAGCAGCCACTTGTGCGTTATGCTTAAATTTGTTTTCCATGTCAGGTGTAGTCCCTTGATAGTCCATTAATGATGTACTGTTGTTGTTGCGAAGGATGTATTTTGTTCCGCTTTCTATCTTGTGGTGTTTTCCAAAGGGGCGTACATAGTCAATTTGGAAAGTATGTTCTGTGAAGCGTTCACGCGTGTTCTGGTCGTAACTTGTATAGCTGACAGGGAAGTTAACCATATTGCTATATGTCTGACGGAAGATGGTGTGTGGTCGTGTAACTGCCAACATATAAGAAAGCGTTAGGATTTCTCCATCTAAATGAGTCTTATGTTGATAGTCCAAACGTCCTCCAAGATTAAGATGAGAATAGCCCGGAGTAGTCATATTATTGTCGAATTTGTAAATCAACTGACTGTTCTTGTCCCATCGTTCATTTGTGCTTTGTGTGTTGGCATCGGCTTTATAGCCAAAAAAATTGGTCGATGCGGTCAGCAAGTTGAGTGAGTCAATCTCGTAACTGGCACTGATATTACCGAAATGTATTGTTGCTGCAGTGCTGTTAGTCCCATATTCATGTTTTTGTTCGCCCGTCTTTACGTAGTTGTAGACCTCCTCTCTATTGTTTTCTGTTTGTTTTCTGCTTTGGTTCATGTAGTTATAATTGACGGTTGTCGTGAGCTTTCCCACCTTTGTTGTTAGATAAGTACCAAGCCTTACAGAGCCATGAGTGTCTACATCAGAGTTCACATTGCCTGACACTCCTTGTAGTTTAGTATTGCTCATCATGACGATGTTGAGGATAGCCGTAGTCCCTTCAGCATCATACTTGGCACCGGGATCAGTGATAACCTCAATCCTTTTGATCGTAGAAGCAGGTATTGCCTTGAGAATATCCTTAAGGTTCTGCCCTGAAAGACTTGGGTCAGGATGTCCGTTCCTATACACCTTAAAACTTGTAGAGCCTTGAACCCTGATGTTTTCTTGTCCGTCAACGGTGACAAGGGGTATTTTCTTGAGTACTTCTAAGGTTGTTTTCGTCTGTGCAGTCTTGTCATGCTGCACGTCATACGTTAGCTTGTCAATATCATTCTTGATAAGCTGGCGCCTTTGTGCTACGACGACTTCCTCCAACTTCTGTGTCTTTGTGGAGTCTGTTTTAGTTGTGTTCTGGGCTGATAGGGCTGTTGCAGAGATGCAAGCAGTGAATAATAGTATTGATTTATTCCACATAGTCAAAGCGTTAAGTTTATAGTTATCAATATGATGCAAATATATGTTTTTTCTTAATAAGTTGCAATTTATTTCAAAAGTATTTTTACATTCTTGTTCTTATGTCCCATATTTTAATCCTTTTTAGTGCTTTTTATTTATTAATATGCAAGAAGATTACAATGCAGAAATGTGCATAGTGTTCGGTTAGAAAGCAGATGGTCAAACAGAATGAATCCTCTTTTAATATATTGATTAATAGTGGTTTGATAAGATTTTGTCTATATCTGTTTGTCAATAAAGCCTTACCAATGGTTTAATGTAACAACAAAACGCCCTGTCCCTACCCTTAACGACTGACGTATTGAGGCTTAGCACAAGTGGTGTTGAGGCTCCGCACCAATGGTGCGAACGCTTCGCACGTGTGGTGCGGAGGAGTGAAAGGCATGCAATATGCAGTTGAGAGAAAAGCAGTTTATTGTTATTAAGGGCTTATTCTACCCTAAGTAAACAAAGAATATTATATTTTTTCGTTCTATAATTCCCATCGAAACGAAGTGTTTTACGGAAACTTTTTGTAAATTTGCACATTAGTTATAATAGAAAATAAGAATGGAATACAACTTCATAGACATTGAGAAGAAATGGCAACAGAAGTGGGTTGAGAATAAGACCTACAAAGTTGTTGAAGACGAGAACAAGCAGAAGTTCTATGTACTTAATATGTTCCCTTATCCATCAGGAGCCGGATTGCACGTTGGACACCCATTGGGTTATATTGCAAGTGACATCTATGCACGCTATAAGCGACTGAAGGGTTTCAACGTGTTGAACCCTATGGGATATGATGCTTACGGACTTCCTGCTGAGCAGTATGCCATTCAGACGGGTCAGCATCCACAGCTGACAACCGATACAAACATAGCTCGTTACCGTGAGCAGTTGGATAAGATAGGTTTCAGTTTCGACTGGGATCGTGAGGTACGCACCTGTGACCCACGTTATTACCACTGGACACAGTGGGCTTTCGAGCGTATGTTCGAGTCTTATTATGACTATACACTGCAGAAGGCTATGCCTATTGAGGACCTTGTTCGCCACTTTGAGGAAGAAGGAACACTGAACCTTAATGTTGCACAGAGTGAAGAACTGATTTTCTCAGCACGTGATTGGTCGAGCATGGATGAGCAGGAACAGCAGGAGAAGTTGATGAACTATCGTATAGCTTACCTCGGTGAGACAATGGTAAACTGGTGTCCGGGACTCGGAACGGTGCTTGCCAATGACGAGGTTGTCAATGGTGTGAGTGAGCGTGGAGGCTATCCTGTCGTACAGAAGTTGATGAAGCAGTGGTGTCTTCGTGTGTCAGCTTATTCACAGCGATTGCTTGATGGATTGGAGACTGTCAACTGGTCTGACTCTATTAAAGAGACACAGAAGAACTGGATTGGCCGCTCTGAGGGTACAGAGGTTGAATTCAAATACCTTACACCAACTGGTGAGGGTCAGAAAGAGGGTAAGTTCACTATCTTTACAACGCGTGCTGATACGATGTTTGGTGTTAGCTTTATGGTATTGGCACCAGAGTCAGAACTCGTTGCAGAGCTTACTTCAGAGGCTCAGAAGGCTGAAGTAGAGGAGTATTTGGCGTATGTAAAGAAGCGCACGGAGTTAGAACGCATGTCAGACCGTAAGGTGACAGGTGTTTTCTCAGGCTCATACGGTATCAATCCATTCACTGGTGAGCAGATTCCTATTTGGATTTCAGAGTATGTTTTAGCTGGATATGGAACAGGAGCGATTATGGCTGTGCCTGCTCACGACAGTCGTGACTATGCCTTTGCAAAGCATTTCAACCTCCCAATTATCCCATTGATTGAGGGTGCTGACGTCTCTGAAGAGAGCTTTGATGCAAAGGAAGGAATCGTAACGAACTCTCCTGCTGCAGGAAAAGAGAGCATGGACGGTTTCTCTCTCAATGGTCTTACGGTGAAGGAGGCTATTGCCAAGACCAAGCAGTTTGTTACTGAGAAGGGTATCGGTCGTGTGAAGGTGAACTATCGTCTGCGTGATGCTATCTTCTCACGTCAGCGTTACTGGGGTGAACCATTCCCAGTCTATTACAAGCAGGGAATGCCTTATATGATACCAGAGGAGTGTTTGCCTCTCGAATTGCCTGAAATCGACAAGTACGAACCAACAGAAAGTGGCGAACCACCATTGGGTCGTGCGAAGGTTTGGGCTTGGAACGAGGCTGAGCGTAAGGTTGTTGAGAAGTCATTGGTTGACGATAAGACTGTATTCCCATTGGAGTTGAATACAATGCCGGGCTTTGCTGGTAGCTCAGCATACTATCTTCGCTATATGGACCCACACAATGACGAGGCACTTGTGGGCAAAAAGGCAGACGAGTATTGGCAGAATGTAGACCTTTATGTCGGTGGTACCGAGCATGCAACAGGTCACTTGATTTACAGTCGTTTCTGGAATAAGTTCCTCTTCGATATTGGTATTAGCTGTAAAGAGGAACCATATGAGAAGTTGGTGAACCAAGGAATGATCCAAGGACGCTCTAACTTCGTTTATCGTATCAACTCTGACGACCACTCAAAGGCACCAGTATTTGTCAGCTTGGGTCAGAAAGACAAGTATGAAACTACTCCTATCCACGTTGATGTCAACATTGTTCATGCTGATGTATTGGATGTTGAGGCTTTCAAGGCATGGCGTCCAGAGTATAACAATGCTGAATTCATCTTCGAAGATGGCACATCATCATCCGATCTCATCACCACCCAACACCCAACACCCGCCACCTACAAATGCGGTTGGGCGGTTGAGAAGATGTCTAAATCAATGTTCAACGTTGTCAATCCAGATGTGATTGTTGAACAGTATGGTGCAGACACACTCCGTCTTTACGAAATGTTCCTCGGTCCTGTAGAGGCAAGTAAGCCTTGGGATACGAACGGTATCGATGGTTGTTTCCGTTTCTTGAAGAAGTTCTGGAAGCTTTATCAGCAGGAACTCAACGATGATGAGCCTTCAAAGGATTCATTGAAGAGCGTTCATAAGCTTATCAAGAAGGTGACAGGCGATATTGAGCAGTTCTCTTACAACACAGCTGTTTCTGCGTTTATGATTTGTGTGAACGAACTTGGACAGCAGAAGTGTGCTAATCGTGAGCTATTGAAGAAGATGGTTATTGTCATCGCTCCATTCGCACCTCACATGGCAGAAGAACTGTGGGAGCAGTTGGGTGGTGAGACAAAGAGTGTCTTCGATGCTGAATGGCCAGCATGGGACGAGTCTTATCTCGTAGAGAATGAGGTGCAGCTGACAGTATCTTTCAATGGTAAGGCACGTTTCCAGATGACTTTCCCTGCTGATGCAACGAAGGAAGATATTGAGAAGAAGGCTTTAGAAGACGAACGAAGCCAGCACTATATCGACGGTAAGACAATCGTAAAGATCATCGTTGTGCCGAAGAAGATTATCAATATCGTTTGCAAATAACTATTTAATAAACCACAGAAGAGGCTGTATGGAAACAGGGCTGCAAGTTTGTTTCTCTAACAGCGGTAATCTCCAACGGAAAGGAAGTCCGTATGTTAGTATCTGCTACAGTCGTGTTTTGATACAGCCTCTTCGTCTTAACCATTCTAAGAGCCTATGACCATTGATCAACAACTCATCCGATCCGAAGCCAAAGATTATTTTTTCTTGACCGTTGGCTTGATTATTTACGCTGCTGCCTTTACTGTTTTTCTAATGCCTTATGAGATAGTAACGGGTGGAGTGACGGGTATGTCTGCCGTAATCTACTATGCTACGGGTTTTAAGATTCAGAATACTTACATGATTATCAACATCTCTTTGTTGGTAGTTGCTCTGAAGATATTGGGCTTTAAGTTCCTGATGAAGACCATCTATGCTATCTTTGCCCTTTATTTCCTATTGATTTTTGCGCAGGACTTGATGCCAAGGGATGCACAAGGTCACTTTGTTAAGATGCTTGGAGAGGGACAGGCTTTTATGTCATTGATAATAGGTTGTAGCCTTACAGGTACGGGATTGGCAATCGTCTTCCTAAATAATGGAAGTACGGGTGGTACAGATATCATTGCTGCCTGTGTCAATAAGTATCACGATATCTCGTTAGGACAAGTCTTAATGGGCGTTGACATCTTGATTGTGGGTAGCTGTTTGTTCTTCCCTCAGTTTGGTGATGTCATGGAACGCTTGCATAAGATGGTCTTTGGTTACTGTACGATGTTCATCGAGTGTTTTATGTTAGACCACGTGATGAATATGAGACGCGAGTCAGTTCAGTTCATGATCTTCTCTTGGAAACATGAGGAAATAGCCAATGCCATTGTTGAAGAGACCGAGCATGCACTGACTATCCTTGACGGACACGGCTGGTACACTGGTAATGATATGAAGGTTATCTGCTTGTTGGCAAAGCGTAACGAGAGTAAGACTATCTTCCGTATCATCAAGATGGTTGACCCAACAGCCTTCGTAAGCCAGAGTTCGGTGATTGGTGTCTATGGTGAAGGCTTCGATCAGATAAAGATTAAAGCTAAAAAGGAAATGAAAAAGCAGGAAAAGAAGTTGGCTGATGCCATGAAAAAGCCTGCGAATGAACAGAAATAAAGATGCTGTAGAGCTGTGTTCCAGCCGCTAATTAGCAGGGACGCACGGCTTGTGTGTCCACTGGCGATAAGCTTTTAAGGACATACGAACCATGCGTTCTTGTTGTTAGAGTAGGACTTGGAACTTTCAATTATAGCTCTTTTAGCATTCTAAAAACGTTTTATAGAGATGAAAATAGTATTCGCAACAAATAATAAACATAAGCTCGAGGAGATAAAGGACATCCTTGGAAAGGACTTTGATATCGTTTCTTTAGCTGAGATTGGTTGTCATGAGGATATCCCTGAGACTGGGGCAACACTGGAGGAGAATGCACGTCAGAAGTCTTTTTATGTCGTTGAACATTATGGTCAGAACTGTTTTGCTGACGACACAGGACTTGAGGTGGAGGCACTCGGTGGTGAACCCGGTGTGCGTTCAGCTCGTTATGCAGAGGGAACCGACCACGATAGCGAGGCAAATATGCGTAAGCTATTGGCAAACTTAGAAGGGAAGGACAATCGTAAAGCCTGCTTTCGTACTATTATCTCGCTTATCATTGATGGTGTAGAACACCAGTTTGAGGGTAAGGTAGAGGGCAGAATCGCTACCGAGAAGCATGGTAAGGAGGGCTTCGGGTATGATCCTATCTTCATTCCAGAGGGTTATGATAAGAGCTTTGCAGAGTTAGGTGAGGAGATAAAGAACCAGATTTCTCATCGTGCAAGGGCTGTAAAGAAGTTGGCGGAATACTTAGGAAGGTTGAAAGGATAAAAGAGTAAAAAGGCTAAAGGAGCCTTTTAATAGAAAAAGAGGTAATAAAGTAAAACCATTAAAGCCTCCTTTTAAACTTCGATAAATACCCTTTTCCGAATTATTTTCATGAAAATAAATATTTCTTTTCATGAAGAAAAATATTTTTTTTCACGAAAAAAAGAATTTCTTTTCATGAAAATAATTCAAAGGAGGGGTTTTCTTATACTACTTGAAAGCTAATATAAATGCTGAAAAAACCTGTGTTAATCAGCTTGATAGGCATAATTTCAAAGCTTAATAGTGTGCTTGTTATCTCTTTGATATGAGAAAATAACCATTTAATATCTGCTATGTTGTCTATTCTTCTTCCTGTTTACAACTGTAATTGTGTAGCTTTGGTAACAGAGTTACAGCGCCAGTGCGTGGAATGTGGTACTGAATTTGAGATTATTGTAGCTGATGATGGCTCTTCTGTAACAAGCTATGTAGAGCATAACTTACGTATAGAGAGGTTGGAAGGTGTCCGTTATATAACAAGAAAGCAGAACGTTGGGCGTTCAGCTATCCGTAATTTCCTCATTTCGCAAGCACGAGGAGAGTGGCTTCTCTTCATAGATGGAGACCTAACATTAGACAATCCGCACTTTATTCGTCGTTATCTGCAGACAAAAAGCAATGTTGTTGTAGGCGGAATAAGGATAGGAGGGGATCCAGACATATGGAAAGACAATCTCAGATACCGCTATGAAAAGGCGTATGAACAGAAGAATACACCGCAAGATAGGCAGTGCCATGCTACAAAACACTTTCGTACGACAAACTTCTTAGCACATAAAGACATCATGATGGAACATTCTTTTGATGAAAATTTCGTCCAATACGGCTATGAAGATGTACTCTTTGGTAAGTCACTTGCCATGGATCATATAGCAATCACGCATATTGATAATCCCATAACACTTGATTTTTTTGAATCAAACAGTGAGTTCTTGGACAAAACTGAACAGTCTCTTCGCACACTATATACCTTCCGTAACCAACTGAAAGGTTATTCCCAACTGCTTGAAACTGCTGATAAAATAAAGAAACTGCACTTACAAAAGCTGGTTAATGCAGCTTATTTCCTTGTAGGACAACGCATAAAGAAACATCTTCAAGGCAATAATCCCAGTATTTTTTTGTTTAATGTATACAAACTGATGTATTATATTCATCACGAAAAGAATACTCTATGACAATAAAACGATATCTTTTAGTTGCGGCTTTCATCTTGTTAGCTTACTGTAATGCCCTTGCTGGTGGTGTAGGAACATGGAAAAATTATCTTGCTTACAGTGATGTACAGTGGGTTGAAGAAGGAAGTAACAAGTTGTATGTGCTTGCTTCCAATAGCCTTTATACTTATAACAAGAACGATCAGAGTATAAAGACCTACGATAAAGTCAATGGTTTGAGCGATACGGATATCCGTTTCATCGCATGGAATAAGACAGCTCGTCGGTTGGTTATTATCTATTCGAATAATAATATCGACCTATTAGACGATAGAGGTAATGTTACAAATGTGCCGGATTACTATCTAAAGACAACAATGGCAGACAAAACCGTTAATGGTATTGATATGTCTGGCGTCTATTGTTACCTTTCTACAGGTTTTGGACTTGTCAAACTCAATGTTGCTAAAGCAGAGATAAGCGATAGTTATAACCTTTCTTTCCCTGTCAATTACAGCTATATTGAGGGCGGTTATATCTATGCTGCCAGCCAAAGTAACGGACTATATCGTGCTACCTTGTCTGCTAATCTCCTCGATAGAAATAACTGGACGAACGTAGGAACTTATGTAGAGCGTCCAAGAACAGCCGATGCAGCACTATTGGCACAGGCTAAAACGCTTAATCCTGGCGGTCCAAAACGCAACACCTTTGTATGGACTACCTTCCTTAATAACCGTCTTTATGGTACCGGAGGTATCTACAATCCGACCGTTAATAACTGGGAGAATCCGGGTATTGTACAGGTGTTACAGGGTGATGATTGGGACTTCTTTGAAGACAATCTCTCGACTCGTACGGGTTATCCTTATATAGGAACAAAGGCGGTAGCAATAGACCCTCGCAATAGCAATCATGTGTATGTAGGAGCACGAACAGGCCTCTATGAGTTTATGTCTGGTAAGATGGTAGCCTTCTATAACAAGGATAATAGTATCCTTCAAGGAGCCATAGACAAAGGCAGAGAATTAGGTAATGATTATGTACTTGTCTACGGATTGGCTTACGATAGAGAGGGGAATCTATGGGTACTCAATAACCAAACGAAGAAAGAAAACCTAATTCGTTTGTCGAAAGATGGGCAGATGACATCCTTCAGTAAGCCTGAACTGATGAAAGATGGTGTAGGACTCTCAGGCTTATCACAGATGCGTTTGGACAGTCGTAACCTTCTTTGGTTTTGCAATGATTACTGGATACAACCGGGATTGTTCTCTTATGACCCTAAGAACGATAAACTTAACGCCTATACCCGCTTTGTGAATGAGGATGGTACTAATGTCGAAATCACAGCTGTTCACTGTTGGGCAGAAGACTTAGACCATAATATTTGGGTGGGAACAACGGCTGGTCCAATGCTTCTTCAACGCTCTCAAATGAACGAACAGGAGAACTATCGCTTTGTACAAGTTAAGGTTCCGCGTAACGATGGAACCAATCTTGCAGACTATCTTCTCGCTGGTCTTGATATTACTGCTATAGCGATTGATGGCGGAGGACGTAAGTGGTTTGGTACGAAAGGTACTGGTGTCTACCTCATTAGTGCAGATAATATGACACAGTTGCAGCACTTTACGACTACAAATAGTCAACTGCTGTCTAATAATATTCAGTCTATTTCAATCAATGATGCCACTGGAGAGGTGTTCTTTGCTACTGATAATGGTCTCTGTTCATATATGAGTGATGCCACAAAGGCTGTAGACTCACCTAATGATGAGACCACATACGCCTATCCTAACCCAGTAAAACCAGGTTATACAGGTCCAATCACGATTGTTGGTTTGTCACAGAATGTAGATGTAAAGATTGTAACAACGAATGGAGTTCTTGTCGCAGAAGGTACCAGTAATGGTGGTTCTTTCGTCTGGGATGGCAAGGATAAGAACGGAAAGCGTGTTGCATCAGGTGTTTACATGGTGCAGACATCTGACGAAAACGGCGATAATGGCACCGTTTGTAAGGTTGCTGTCGTTAATTAATCAAGACAATGAAGGCGGCAGTAGGACGTAATCCAATCTTTTGGGTAGTGCTAACAGCTCCGTTGGCACTGCTGTTGCTCTGTCAACTCCAGCCTACCTTTGACGATTGGACGTACTATACCATACCGCAGACGGAGCCACTCACGCTTCAAAGTCTGCTTCCTGATGGCAATTATTGGCGCCCTTTTGATGTTCTCTTTGGTCATCTTCTCGGACTTAATTACCGCCTTTTCCCCTTTTTAAACCACCTTTTCATCCTATTAGGACATATCCTAAACACATTGTTGGTCTATAAGATTCTGCAATGGTTTAGGGTAAGTATGTTGTCACGTAATCTATCCGTCGTTTTCTTTTATTTGTCGTCAGGCACCTTGGGGACCGTCCTAAATATTGATTCTCTAAACCAAGTCTATTCCATTTTATGGGGACTTCTTGCCCTATATAGCTACATTAGCCTATCTGGTTATCGAAAGCTTATGCTGTGGTTGTTGTGCGCTTTGCTTTCGGTCTTTGCTAAAGAGTCGGGCTACATTTGGTTTGTTTGCCCACCATTCATCGTATGGAGCATAGGAAAAGAACGTTTCAACTATGTTATCAGACATCTTCTTTGTGCCTGCCTTGTGTTTGTTTTCTATCTTGTTAGCCGTTTCATGCTGACCGATAGCTTTCATTTGGAGAACAATGTGTACATGGAGTTTACTCTAATTCGACTGCTACGCAACCTCGCTTTATTATTGGGAATGACCTTCTACCCTATTGATTATGCAAGTCTTATCCATCCTCTGCATCGTCATCTTGCTGTTGTCATAATCACAGGAGCCCTCCCTCTACCCTTTCTTTGGCTTTTATTGCGTTCCTATAGATGGCAGAAACCGCTTATAATACTGCTTTTATTCTTCTTTGTTGGGGCTTTCGTCAATCTGATGACAGTCTTCTCTGTGATGCACTGTTATGCAGTCCTGCCCTTTGTCGCACTGATGATAACCCTACTCTGCGAACGAATAAAGAACAAACGAGTGCTGATAGCTTCGGCATTGCTCTATCTTTTGACAGCTTCCTTCACCCTACTCCATCACGCTTACGCCTCTTTCCTATCAGGTAAGATGGGCGAACAGATGGCAAAGAGTATCGTCAGCCAATGTGAACAACCAGTAAACAAGGTGATGGTGATACATTTAGACAAAGGAGAAACGAAGTATTCTTCCTTCTGGGTGATTCCTTTCGAGGCTTTTGGTTGGGGCTATTCAGTTCTTCAACAGACAGGTTATCAATGGCCAAAGACCATTATTAACGAAGAGATAACAAACAGAAAGCAGTTGAATTCTTTGCTTCTAAAGGCAGAGAAAGCTAACTGCGATGGTGTATGGTATGCTGAAGGTGACCAAGTAAAACGTATAAAATGAAACAAAAGATAGCTAAATTCTCCTTTCTCCATGTGTTCGCTACCCTCTTGTTAGTACTCAGGAATTCCTTTTTTAGACTAAAAGTCCGATAGTCGATTGGCTTTATCAATTCCATGTTCCCCTTTTCTTTTGATGCGCTTTCTTGATAAAGGGAAAACAGCCTTCTTATTATTCCTGTTTACGTTTGCAGTATCAATTATTGCTCTACACGTAAATAAAAGCCCTCTTATGGATTTATTCTTTGCAATGGATGGTATTCTTACGTCTGTTGCTTTGGCACGCTTATACGCAAAATATGAGCTTCATTTCCTCAATCACCTCTCTCCTACTTCTTATACTATCTATCTTTATCATGGAATCTTTCAAGCATTGAGTTTACAAATACTCATGCGATTTACCCATTTTGATATAAGTTTTTATATTATCCTTGCTTTTCTATCAGGCGTTTATGGGTCTTTCTTGGTTTATAAGCTACTTTATGGTTATTGTAACAGCCGTTTGGGACGTATCTTAGCATTGATTTCTGGTATTTCAGTATCTTAATAGATAGTAAGCTGTATTGGTTGAAAAGTAGTCTTAATAAGCCTTTAGAAGATTCTTTCTTCCTATTTTCAACCGATGTTTTGTTGCTCAGCACATGTCGTGTTGACGGTCCGCACCAATGGTGCTGATGGTTCGCACCAATGGTGCGGAGCGTTATCTATTACAGAATTGATATAACGAAAGCACCCTCGTCAATCCTTAACCTTAAGTCGGTTGGGGATAGGCGAGGGTGCTTGTCGTATTGATAGGTTTTATTAAACCAGTCTTTTATTTCCTTATTTTTCTATTTTCCCGAGTTGAGAAGTTCGTCAGGTAGTGAGATATCAAGACTGCGAGCGCGTTCGGCATTACGCCTCTTTATCTTACGTTGTGCATCAGCCTTCTGCTTTGTTATGGCTGCAGGCTTCTGCTTGTAGAGTGGGAGTAGACGTGGATTCCACGTTCCTTGCACGTCACGTTTTGCCTTACACTCGATAGCCTTCGGGTAATAATAAACGGATTCGGGCTGTCGTTGGGTTGCATAATCACCCGTATCCCATTTTCCGTTGTCATTATCATCAACGATAAGTCGGAGGTAGTAGTTGCCCGGCTTGATGTAATGGAAGGTTGCTTGATTGTTCTTTGCATACGCCTCTTTCACTGGTTTGTCGCTTTCATTAAGCAACTGCACCAGACAGTTCTTACCTTCCATGTTCTGTAAGGTCATTATCAGCGTACCATACTCGTCCATTGATGGAATACGAACACCCTGCTTATACTTTGCAGAAACCTTACCATAGATGTCTGTAAAGGCTGCAGAATCAACCTCAACACTGTATTCATGCCCTGGGTCCCATGCACTTACCAACTTTAAAGAGCGTGGTTTTCCGGGTTCAGCACCGAACTTATATTTCGCTCGATACCATAAGGAGTCTATCTTTTCGTAAAGATGTATCTTGGAGGTATCCGTTTTTGCTATTGGGGTAGGGAGTTCGAATGTTGGGTTTTGGTCAGGGTCCATTTGCGAAGAAACATTATATCTGACCTCCAAAGGAGTGACAGGCATTGTCGTTTCAAACGCTTTTCCACGTTCTTTTGCCTTCTCTTGCTTCTTAATCCATTTATCGTATTCCTCCTGCTGACGCTTTAAACGCTTCGTATAAGGCACCTTTGAGAGAATTTCTAATGTATCTGTCTTAGGGACGAGTTTACCCGCACTGTCCGTCATATTGTATATCATCTGCATTCGCAGTGTGTCTTGGTTGACGAGGGCAGTATCACGCAGCCAGTAGATAATCGTATCTTGGTTCAGACTTGGCTCTGTTATAAACGCATCTTTAGCGTTAAAATTGAGTCCTGTTATCTGTGGAAGGTTGGCATCACCATAACTGAAAAAGAGCGTAAAGTGGTTTGGTTCCTTGCGTTCAGACTTGAGGAAGTAGCGGTCTGTTTGCGTAGGTGTAAAGGAATTCAGCACCACATCGTCTGGAAGGAAGTGGGTGTAAGGCACCTGCTTGATATCCTTGATATGCAAGGAGTCAATCCATAGCGTGTCTTGTCGTATGTCTGGCTTCCATGATGGCATGATGATTTCGGGCGTGAAAGCTATCTTTTCACTCTTCTGATTGTACATATAATTGCCGTCCATGTCCTGCAGTGCATAGATACGATAGTCACCCTTGGCAACACCTCGTATACTGAAACGGCCACGACTGTCGGTACGTGAGACACGAAGCATAGGTTGTTTCTGGAAAGCTGTATCGTTCTGATTGCTGTAAAGACCTACGAGAATACCCTTTACAGGCTCTAAATTCTCTGCTTCTAACACATAACCAGCCACTTCAAGGGTATCAATATGGTCGCCAGTAGAGAAGCTGTAGGTGTAGTTTCCTAATGGATTACCTTCGTTATTATCCGTGATAGCATCAGAGAAGTCGATGGTGTAGGTGGTATTTGGCTGTAACTTATCTTGTAAACTTACTGTGATTCGTTTACCAGTAGCCTTAATTTCAGGAGCTTCAATCTGTGGGGGAGAGACAACAACCTTCTCTGATGCGTTCTCCAACTTGATGAACTCGTTGAAATAGATATTGATCTTCTTACTGTTTACATCGGTTGCTCGTTCAGTAGGGGAGGCACCTAACACTCTTGGAGGGGTCTCATCGTACCATCCACCGTCAGGTTGTCCCATTCTGGCACAAGAAGAAAGGACAATAACTAAGAGGGTAAAAAGGTAGAATGGCAATGCATTTATATGGTAAAACACCGAAAGGCAATGGCTGACCTTAGCTGAAAAGTCATCCTTTCCACCTATTACTCCTTGGCAATATCTTTGTTTTATCTTCTTCATATCGCTGTTTTACTTTTTTACCCTTTTACTTTTTTATCCTTTAAAGGTGGTTTATTCTTTTACCGTCTTCCGTCCTTACTGGTTCATACTCAGCAATTCTTCTAAGTTGTTACGGCTGTTTGAAAGACGTGGAATCTTGTGTTGACCACCAAGTTTACCCTTTATCTTGAGCCAGTCATTGAAGAGGTCTTTGCGTGCAACAATAATCTCAAGTGGCTGAAGGGTAATGTTATGGAAGCGTTTTGCCTCATAGTCAGAGTTAACTTCCTGTAGTTTATCATCGAGAACCTTGGCAAACTCCTCAAGTGAAGAGGGGGCTTTTGCAAACTCAATGAGCCACTGATGCCGGCATTTAGCCTTCGCATCCATATACATTGGGGCTGCGGTATAATCTGATATCTGTGCACCAGTAGCCTTGCAAGCTGCTTCAAGTCCCTTCTCAGCATTGTCCATGATAAGTTCTTCACCAAAGGCATTGATGAAATACTTGGTTCTACCAGTGATAACAAACTTATAAGGATTAGTCGAAGTGAACTGTACTGTGTCTCCAATCTCATATCTCCAGAGGCCGCAGGCAGTACTGATAAGCATTGCATAGTTGCGTCCTATCTCCACACCTGACAATGGAACGATATTCGGATGTTCACTCTCAAACTCGTCCATAGGTAGGAATTCGTAGAACACTCCATAGTCGAGCATAAGCGACATACTGCTGTCTGTTGGGTCGTCTTGTATTCCAAAGAAGCCCTCAGAAGCGTTGTAAGTCTCCATATAGTTCATTCCCTGCTTGGTAATGAGCTGTTCATACTGCTCACGATAAGGCGTGAAAGCAATACCACCATGGAAGAATACCTCTAAATTTGGCCATACCTCCTCTAAATGTTTCTTACCACTCAGTTCCATCACACGCACCAATACAGAGAGCATCCACGATGGAACGCCTGATATATTAGTGATATTTTGGTTCAGTGTTTCGTGTGCAATTCGATCGCGTTTTACCTCAAAGTCGCTCAGTAGGGCAGTACTTTTCTTAGGTACGCGACATAGATTTACGAGTGGATTAATATTCTCTATGAGGATAGCACTGAGGTCACCTACAAGCGAGTTATACAGATTATAGTTTGGAGAATGACTACCACCTAAGATGAGACCCTTACCGTTGAAGAGTCTACTTTCTGGATGATTGCTAAGATAGTAAGCGATAACATCCTTACCACCTTGATAATGAATTGTCTGTAATCCCTCGTGAGAAACAGGAATAAACTTACTCTTATCGTTGGTTGTACCTGATGACTTGGCATACCATCTAACCTGTCCTGGCCACAGAATATTACGTTCTCCGTGGCGCATACGGTCGATATCACTCTTCAGTTCTTCGTATGTGTTGACTGGAATGTTTTGTACAAAGTCCTCGTATGACTTAATCGTTGAGAACAGGTGTTTACGACCGTATTCGGTGTCTTTCGCCCGTTCAACGAGGTATTGCATGACTTCCCGCTGGATAGCCTCTCCATCCGTGACGTAGCGTTCAAGCTCCCTGCGGCGCGGCTGGAAGTATAATTTGTTTACTATCTTAGTAAGACTCATTCAAATTTCTCTGGTTGATTAAATTGCAAAATTACGCCAAAAAAGCTAAATGGATAGCCTTTTTCTATATTTTAACACTGCTTCTAAGGTGTTGAAAAGCCCTTTTTCAGTATTCTCTGCATGATAGATGATGGAATATTTCACCCTTTTTTGACTTCTACTTTTAGCCCCTTTCTAAATTATTTTCATGAAAATAAATATTTCTTGTCGTGAAAATAAATATTTCTTTTCATGAAAATAATTCTTTTTCTTCATGTAAATAATTCGCTCAGAAGGGTAGGGTAGTTGTTTACTCATACTTTTTACTAACTTTGCAGCTCATATCTTCGACTTCTATTTGCCGTTATTAGCCTTTTTATTTATGCTTTATAAAGTTGGAATCTACCCCCATTTTCATACCTGCTATTTAATTATAGTCTATTTAATATTAAATTATAATCTATAAAACAACCATCAATAGATTCTCTATCTATCCTCATCCCTCTTTTATCTGCACTCCCCTCCCTTCGGAGGGGCAGGGGGAGGCTTCTTCTTAATATTAAATTATAATCTATAAAACGAGTATCAATTAATTTCCTATCTATCCTCATCCCTCTTTTTATCTGCACTCCCCTCCCTTCGGAGGGGTAGGGGGAGGCTATTCGGAGGGGCAGGGGGAGGCTTCTTCTTTTTTAATGTGCTTCCAACCAGTTCTTGCCCCATCCGGCATCAGCTATCAATGGGACATTCAGCGGATAAGCGTTCTGCATCTCCTCGATAACAATGCGTTCCACCTGTTCACGCTCTTCAGGGAAGACGGAGAAGTTAAGTTCATCATGCACTTGGAGAATCATCTTTGAGCGAATACCTTCTTTCTTAAAGCGTTCCCAGATACGAACCATTGCTACCTTGATGATATCTGCCTCTGTTCCTTGTATTGGAGCATTGATGGCATTACGCTCGGCAAAACCACGTACAGTGGCGTTACGACTATTGATATCAGCGAGATAACGACGACGATGGAAGAGTGTTTCGGCATAACCCTTGGCTCTTGCCACTTCTTTCGCATGTTCCATATAGGCTTGTACCTTTGGGAATGTACGGAAATAGCCTTCTATCAGCTCTTTTGCTTCACTATTTGGAATGTCCATACGCTGGGCAAGTCCGTAGGTCGTAATACCATATATAATACCGAAGTTGGCTTGTTTAGCTTTCTTTCGCTGTGCGTCAGTCACCTTATCTATATCTACATGCCATATCTTTGCAGCTGTTGCACGGTGGATATCATGACCCTCACGGAAAGCTTCCATCATATTCTCGTCTTCAGAAAGATGTGCCATAATACGCAACTCTATCTGACTATAATCGGCTGAAAAGAACAGACAGCCATCTTCTGGAATGAAACACTTACGTATCTCCTTACCATCATCCGTGCGCACAGGAATATTCTGCAGGTTAGGATCACTCGAAGAGAGTCGACCAGTGGCAGTAAGTGCCTGATTAAACGATGTGTGAATATGTCCAGTACGTGGATTAATCAGCTTTGGAAGGGCATCTATATAAGTGCTAAGAAGCTTCTTCATACCTCTGTAATTGAGGATGTTACGTACGATAGGACTCTTGCTTTCAAGGCTCTGCAGCACCTCTTCACTTGTAACATACTGTCCTGTCTTCGTCTTCTTAGGCTTATCCATAATTTGCAACTTACCAAAGAGGATGTCACCGACTTGTTTTGGGCTTGAGATATTGAATTCTTCTCCAGCCTCCTTATATATTTCCTGCTCGTATTGTTTCATACGTTCAGTGAATATCTTTGACGTATCTTGCAGTGCTTCAGTGTCTAAGCACACGCCATTTAGCTCCATATCAGCTAATACACGTACCAAAGGCATCTCTATATTCCAGAAAAGTTCTTCCACTCCAAGCTCCTTTAAACGTGGTTCAAGTACGTTTTTCAGGCGCAAAGTAATGTCGGCATCCTCTGCAGCATACTCATAGATGTCAGTAGGGGAGAGGTCGCGCATATTCTTCTGCTTCTTTCCTTTCGGGCCGAGTAGTTCTTCAATGTGAATGGTTTGATAGCCGAGTAGTGTCTCAGCCATGTAGTCCATATTATGATGTAGTTCTGGTTGGATGAGGTAGTGGGCTATCATCGTGTCGAACATCTTACCCTGTAGTGTCACTCCATATCTGGTTAACACTTCATAGTCATACTTAATGTTCTGTCCGATTTTCATTATTTTGTCGCTTTCATACAGCGGTTTGAATATCTGAACGATTTTTAACGCCTCTTCATAGTTGGCTGGTACGGCAACATAAAAAGCCTTCTTTTCTTCAACCGAGAAGCTCAAACCAACCAATTCAGCACTAATTGCATCCGTAGAAGTGGTTTCTGTGTCTATACTTACAAACTCTTTTGTAATAAAAAAGTCACAAAGCTGACGTAATTCTTCCTCATTTTCAACGAGTTTGTATTCATGTTGGGTCGTTTTTATGCTCTCAAATTTCGCATTTTTCGGCTCATCTGACTCGTTGGTCGTGTTTTCTGCAAATAAATCAAGCTGATTATTGTCTGCTTTTGGCTTTGATTCACCTTTGTTAAGAAACTTGTTAATAAGTGTCTTAAACTCTAATTCCTCAAATATCGCACGCAATTTGGTCTCGTCAGGTTGTTCAACCTTGAGTTCATCCAAGTCAAGTTGCATTGGAACATCTGTTCGGATCGTTGCGAGGAACTTTGACATTTTAATATCCTCTACGGCATTCTCAACTTTCTCACGTAGTTTACCCTTAATCTCGTCAGTATGTTGAAGCATATTGTCAATGCTTCCAAACTGATTGATTAACTTGGCTGCGGTTTTCTCTCCAACACCCGGACAACCCGGAAAGTTGTCTGCTGAGTCGCCCATCAACGCCAAGAGGTCGATGACTTGTGCTGGGGTAGGGATGCCATACTTCGCTTCTACCTCCTTTTCTCCTAATATCTCGTATCCGCCACCATGGCGAGGACGATACATAAAGACATTTGGACCAATGAGTTGGCCATAGTCTTTATCAGGTGTAAGCATAAAAGTATCGATTCCATCGGCTCCAAAGCGAGTTGCTATAGTACCGATAATATCGTCTGCTTCGAAGCCATCTACCTGTAGAATAGGAATACGCATCGCCTCAAGCACTTGCTTGATAACTGGAACAGAAAGCTTGATATCTTCTGGTGTTTCCTCACGTTGCGCCTTGTATTCAGGGAAGGCGTCATGGCGAAAAGTCTTTCCATGATCGAATGCTACACCAATATGCGTTGGCTTTTCCTTTGTAAGAACCTCGTTCAGGGTGTTGCAAAAGCCCATAACAGCAGATGTATTCAAGCCCTTAGAGTTGATACGTGGACTTTTAAGAAATGCGTAGTATGAACGATAGATGAGCGCATAAGCGTCAATAAGGAAGAGTTTTGCCATAACTAATTATTCTATTTTTAGCTGTAAAATTACTAATTTTCTTCCATAATCTCCGATAAAATGAGTAAATTTGTATCAAATTTAAAGTCAAAAATGGATACTCTTTCACTCATAAAACAGCCGATTGAGACAGAATTAGGCGATTTCATCGACCTTTTTAATCATGCTCTCGACCACGAAGATGGCTTGTTGCGTACGGTTTTGAACCATATCAAGCAACGAGCAGGGAAGCGTATGCGTCCTATTCTCATCCTTCTGATGGCTAAGAACTTTGGTAAGGTTTCTGAAGCAACACAGCATGCGGCTGTGGGATTGGAGCTTTTACATACGGCTTCACTTGTGCATGACGATGTCGTTGATGAAGCGGCTGCTCGCAGAGGGCAGGCGAGTGTGAATGCTGATTATGATAATAAGGTGGCTGTATTAGTAGGTGATTACGTGCTTTCAACTGCCTTACTTCATGTTAGTTACACGCACTCAGAGATTATTGTGCGCTACCTTGCAGAGTTAGGTCGTACGTTGAGTGATGGTGAAATTCTTCAGTTGTGGAATATTCAGAATAAAGAAATCACCGAAGAGGTTTACTATAAAATTATTGAACGTAAGACAGCTGCGCTCTTTGAATCGTGTGCTGCTATTGGTGCTGAGTCGGCTAATGCAAGCGATGAGGAGGTTGAAGCGGCAAGACTCTTTGGTAAACATCTCGGAATTGTCTTCCAGATTCGTGATGATATCTTCGATTATTATGACTCTGAGGCTGAAATTGGTAAGCCAACGGGTAATGATATGACTGAAGGAAAGCTCACTTTACCAATTATTTATGCGTTGAATTCGACAAAAAATGAGGAAATGATTGCTTTGGCTCATAAGGTGAAGGCACACGAGGTGACACGTGAAGAAATTGATAGATTGGTCGAATTTGCTAAGGTAAGTGGTGGTATTGAGTATGCTGAACGACGTATGTGGGACTTCCATGCTGAAGCACAGACTTTCCTTGATAAGTATGTTAAGGATGATAGTATTCGTTCTGCTCTCCAGACTTACCTTGATTATGTAATTAAAAGGAAGAAGTAATCGCACTTGTTTAGTGCTAAAATCTCCCTTTTCATCGTGTAATTGATTAATTTTTGTGATAATAACGACAGCTTCTCTTTATGATGGTGGATTGCACATCTCATAAGGAGAGGTTTTTTTAATGTCTTTTATTAAGCCATTATTTACCTGTGACAAGTGTTGTTATGTGTAATGGTTAGTTGTGTTAAGGCTTAGCACCAATCGTGCGGGGCGTCCGCACATATGGTGCGGATGCCCCGCACCATATGTGTTTATGGTGTTTTACTCTTCAATAATAGTACTTACAGATTGTTTTTTGCCCTTATAACGTGCGTGTTTGACTATCAGTAATCTTATTCATAGACTCTATGTGAATACTATTTATTTTATTTTTGGGTATTATCAATAGTTCATAGTGGTACAAGAAATAATTTTTTGTGTTCACGTAGTTTATATTTCTGTATTTTTCTTTCTGTTTATTTTGTTTTTGCAGATAGTAATTTATTGTCTTTTTAATGGTACGTTTTACGAATATAGATTATATAATGCTTAAAAATAGATTATATTATAAATATCGTTTGGATTTAGCTTTCTTTGAAACGACTTTAATGGTGGGTTCATTTCATGAGTAGATACGGAAAAGGGACATACAAAGTGTATGTCCCTTATTGGTTATTTTTGTTTTATTTTATCAGCATCAGTATTTCATTTTTTTTGTTACTGATGACTGAAATGTTTAGAAGAACTTTGTCTCTGTACCAATGATTTCACTTAACAAGAGGTTGGTAAGACGGCTTGTACCCATGCGGAACCAGTAGTTTGTGAGCCATTTTTCGCCTAAGACCTCTTTAACAATGGTATAGTAGATTACTGCATCCATGACGGTATTGATACCACCAGCAGGCTTTAAACCAATCTGTATACCTGTCTTGTCATAGTACTCCTTGATAGCCTGACACATAACATATACAGACTCTGGTGTTGCGCTAATCTTCTCCTTACCTGTACTTGTCTTTATATAGTCGGCTCCTGCGTACATAGAGAGCAGGGATGCGGTCTTGATAGCACTTGCATTGCCAAGATCACCAGTCTCAAGAATCACCTTCATAGGAACGTCTCCACACACTTGTTTAAGTTCGTTGATGGTGTCACATACGCCTTCGTAATCGCCTGAAAGGAACTTACCTACAGGCATAACGATGTCAATATGAGTAGCTCCGTCCTTGATTGCAAGGGCTGTTTCGATGGTTTTCACCTCTAAGAAGGTCTGAGAAGAAGGGAAGTTGCCTGTTACATTTGTAATGTCAACACCGTCTACTTCAAGGCTGTCTGCCATCAACTTTGTGAAGCAAGGGTAAGTGCAGAGAGCTGCAACATGTGGTAAATCAGGATATTCAGAGTCAAAACGGTTTACTTTCTCAACCATTTCTAATACCTTTTCTTCTGTGTCTGTTGTGCTAAGCGTGGTAAGCTCAACGCTGCCTAAGAGGAATTTCTTTACTTCAAGGTTGTCGTTCTCTGATACTTTTTCCGCAATTATCTTTGTTACGGCAGCCTTAACTTCCTCATCGGTGATGTTGAGATTGTACTGTGATAAGGCTTGTTCGTACTCGCTTTTTTCGACGATTCCAACGGCTTTTTGTGCCTGGATGTCTTTTGAAACAGTGTCTTTAATTGTTCCCATGATTTGTTTTTATTATATTGTTTGTTTTTATTTCTTTGTAGAGTGAGGGTAGGGGAGGAGCATACTTTTATTCTATACCACTTTTGTTGTCTATTTCTAAGTGTGAAGCATGGTCTTTTTCTGCTGTCATTTTACCCTCTATTTTCCTCCAAAATATCTCTTGTTTAAATATTATAGTCTATTTTGCGACATTAAATAGTCTTATTTTAATTTAGGATTGTTCTTGTGTCTATCCTTGTCGCGCTTGGTTTTCTTGTCAAAACTCTTCTGTAGTTCATCTGTGAGATTGACGCCAGTTTGGTTGGCAAGACAGAGTAGAACCCATAGGACATCAGCCATTTCTTCTCCTAAATTGGCTTTCTCACCCTCCTTGAAGCTCTGGTCTCCGTAGGTACGAGCCATTACACGAGCTAATTCTCCTACCTCTTCTGTGAGGCAAGCCATGTTGGTTAATTCGCTAAAATAGCGTACACCGTTTTCTTTTATCCATTTGTCAACGGCTTGTTGTGCTTCTTCTATTGTCATTGTTTTTGTTTTACTTAGTTTATCTGATTGTAGAAAATTTTCGATTTAATCGTTATTTTTGTTGCATATCAGAACTTTGTCAACTTCTTTCTGTTATGTGTTGAAATCAGGAAAGTAGGCTTGTAGATTCTATTCCTTGTTCTTCGTATCCATACAAATGGTTACAGGTCCGTCGTTTAACAGTTCTACTTTCATGTCAGCACCGAACTCTCCTGTACCTACTGGTTTCCCCATAGCTTCGCTTAAAGCGTCACAGAAACGATTATAGAGTGGAATAGAGAGTTCGTGTGGGGCTGCATGAATCCAGCTTGGACGGTTTCCTTTCTTATAGCTTGCCATAAGTGTGAACTGTGAAACAACGAGTATTTCACCCTTAACATCCATGATACTGCGGTTCATTACGCCCATTTCATCGTCGAACATGCGCAAACCTATAATCTTCTTTACCAACCAGTCAATATCTTCTTCGGTATCTTCTTTACCAATACCTAATAGGATAAGGTATCCTGTACCAATAGAAGACTTTTCTTGCTGATTGATAGTGACAGAAGCATGGCTTACTCGTTGTATTACAATTCTCATATCGCAAATGTACAATATTTATTTTAATTAGTTACTGATTAGCGTGGAAATAATTATAGACAATTGTTGCTTTGCTTGCTCTTATTACTTCTGTAAGTTCTTGTAAATCAGCTTCTTTTATGTTTTTTACAGTCCTCAGCTTCTTTAAAAGTACATCCTTTGTCTTCGGACCGATACCTTTTATATCGTCTAACTCGCTGTGTAGCTGTGTTTTAGAACGTTTATCTCGATGGAAAGAGATAGCATAACGATGCACTTCGTCCTGTATTTGAGTAAGAACTTTGAAGAGTTCGCCCTTGATGTCGAGTGCTATTGTCTGCTGAGGGAAGCCAAACAGGAGTTCGTTTGTGCGGTGACGGTCGTCTTTGGCAAGTCCTGCAATTGGAATACTGAGGTGGAGTTCGTCTTCAACAACTTCTCTTACAACCTCCATTTGCCCCTTTCCACCGTCGGTAATGATGAGGTCGGGTAGTGGAGTTCCTTCTTCTTGCATACGGCTGTAACGTCGTCTTACCACCTCCTGCATGGACGCATAGTCATCAGGACCTACAACAGTCTTGATGTTGTATTTGCGATAATCCTTCTTAGATGGCTTCATTCCTTTATATACTATGCAACCAGCGACAGCGTCAGAACCTGAGATATTCGAGTTGTCGAAGCACTCTATGTGGTAAGGAAGCTTCGATAACTTCAGCTTATCTTGGAGTTCTCGCATTAAGCGTGTCTGTTTTTGTTCTGGATTTAGCTTTTCAGTCTGTTTTAATCGGTCGAACTTATACTGTTTAGCATTCATCTCAGAGAGTTCTAATAGATGATGCTTATCACCACGTTGGGGTATGAAGAATTCGGCACCTTTTACTTTAAAATCAAGTTCAAAAGGTACGATAATCTCTTTTGCGGTACTATTAAAGCGTTCACGTATCTCTGGAATCGCCTCATTTAGTAGCTCTTCATCGGATTCATCGAGCTTTCTTTTGTATTCATAAGTAAAGCTTTGATTGATTGCACCATTAGTTACATGGATATAGTTAATAAACGCATTCTTTCTTGTATCATCACTTACAATCGTGAAAACATCAACATCTGTAATCGTATGGCTTACGATTTCGCTCTTTGCTGCAAAGTTATCGAGTGCTAAATAACGTTGTTTACATAACTCAGCTTCCTCAAATCGCAATTCCTCCGCATATTTCTCCATTTCTTGTTTCAGGAGTTTTTGTACCTCACGTGTATTTCCTTTTAATACTTCTCGTGCTTGTTTTATGGCTTCTTGATAATCTTCATAACTCTGTTTATTGATACATGGTGCTCCACAGTTATGTAAATGATACTCTAAGCAAGGCTTATATTTCCCCTGTTCGATACCTTCTTTCGTAATAGGGAAGTGACAAGTGCGTGGTTTATATACTTTCTTAATGATATCAAGAATCGCATACATACTTCCAATATGGCTATAAGGACCATAAAAGGTACCAAAGCGTTTATTGATAGTACGTGTTTTGAATATACGTGGGAAGTACTCATTTGTTACGCAAATACTTGGGTAAGTCTTACCATCTTTCAGCAATACGTTGTATTTAGGCTTGTATTGTTTGATAAGTTGATTCTCTATAAGAAGGGCATCTTCTTCTGTTTTGACCACAGAATATGAAATGTCATGGATCTTAGAAACCAATACCTTCGTTTTAAAACGGTCAACCTCTTTATGGAAATAGGAAGATACACGTCGTTTAAGGTTCTTTGCCTTCCCAACATAGATGATTGTTTTCTCATTATCATAGAACTGATATGTGCCTGGTTTCTCAGGCATATTGAGTACAATGTTCTTAAGATATGCAGTTCGCTTCAAGTTATCTTCTTTATTCATTTTGCGTAACTCCTTTGTATAAAGGGCTTTTAAAGCGTTTTGTTTCACGTGGAACACGAACGGTGCTTCACGTTAGCACATATGGTGCTTCACGTTGGCACATATGGTGCTAAGGCTTGGCACGATAGTTAGTGACCAAATCTTGGTATCGTAGTGACGGTTTACAAGCCTCGATGATGTACTTTTAAAGAAAAGAGGAGCGACCCTTTGTGTGGGTTACTCCTCTTCTTTTTATTTTCATTTCGTTTCCTCTTTTCCATATAAAAAGGGTGGGGAGGAATGATTTTTGTCACAGTCTTGCTGGTTAGAATTGGAGTAAAGAAGTAATTTCAATGTCCTTATCGAACTGGTCACGACTGTTAGGAAATTCCGAATGGAGTTCGATAATGAAGTTACAATACACCTTCTTAGGATTGAACTTCTTAACAAGGTCACATGCAGCCTTCATCGTTCCGCCAGTTGCAAGGAGGTCATCATGGAGCAAAACAACGTCATTCTCGTTGATAGCATCCTTATGAATCTCGATCGTGTCTACACCATATTCCTTCTGATAACTTTCCTGAATGGTCTCACAAGGAAGCTTACCAGGTTTGCGGCAAAGTACGATACCAGCACCCAAACGGGTGGCAACGGCAGAAGACATGACGAAGCCACGACTCTCGATACCCACAATTTTGGTTACACCCTTACCTTTGTAGAGGTCAACCATTTCGTCGGTAATCTCCTGAAGAGCTTCAGGTGACTTGAATAGGGTAGTCACATCACGGAAGTTAACACCCTTAATAGGCCAATCCGGGATACATCTCAGGTTGTCTAATAATAGTTTTTTATTCATTTTCAGTTTGTTATATAGTTTTGTTTTATGTTATTGTTTCACGTGAAACGGGTGTCTTTTTAACCTTTAGGAGTGTTCTTTTTGTCCACGTGTTAGGACTTGTTTGTCCAAAGAAAGTTATCTTCCCATGAGGACAAGTAGTACATTGATATCGCTTGGACTAACTCCAGGAATACGACTTGCTTGTGCGAGCGTCTCCGGTTGAATCTGTTCTAACTTCTGTCGGCACTCTGTAGAGAGGTCGTGTAGTTCACTATACTTGAAGTGTCCTTTGATTTTAATATCCTCAAGACGATGCATCTTTTCAGCGAATACACGCTCTCGGTCGATATAGCCTTTGTATTTTAGCTTGATTTCAGCAGCCTCAGCAATCTCTTCTTTACGGTTCGGCGAAGCCTCGATAGCCTCTTTAAGGCTTGGAATTACAGCCGAAAGATTCTCAAAGTTGACCTGTGGACGTGCAACAAGGTCTACTATCTTCGTTGCTCCCTTGATAGGAGATGTGCCCAAATGCTCCAAGAAACCGTTTACAACTTCAGGCTTAACAGAAGTGTTGTTACAGAAGTCAAGAATACGATTGATATGCTCCTTCTTTTGCATCCACCAGTCATAACGGTCCTGTTTAGCTATACCTATGTTATAAGCACGCTCCGTCAGGCGCGCATCTGCATCGTCTTGGCGTAAGAGAATACGGTATTCCGCACGCGAAGTAAACATACGGTAAGGTTCATCAACGCCCTTTGTAGTAAGGTCATCAATCAACACACCGATATAACTCTCGTCTCTATTCATCACGAAAGGATCCTTACCCGCACAGAGTAGGGCAGCATTGATACCCGCCACTAAGCCTTGTCCGCCCGCTTCCTCGTATCCAGTCGTACCGTTCACCTGCCCAGCAAAGAACAAACCTTCGATTACTTTCGATTCCAAAGACTGTTTTAGCTGTGTTGGATCAAAGTAATCATACTCGATAGCATAGCCAGGGCGATAGATTTTAGCGTCACGCAGGGCAGGAATCTTATGTATAGCATCTAACTGTACCTCCCAAGGCATACTTGAAGAAAAGCCATTCAGATACATTTCATTCGTATCTACACCCTCTGGTTCGAGGAAGAGAGGATGGCTATTCTTATTAGGGAAGGTGACGAGTTTCGTCTCAATCGAAGGGCAATAGCGTGGGCCAGTACTCTGAATCTGTCCATTGAATAGGGGAGAGTCAGCCACTCCACGTCGCAACACCTCATGCGCTTCCTCGTTCGTGTTACACGTCCAGCAAGGCAACTGTGGTAGATGACGATGCGGACCATAAAAAGAGAACTGGTGATAATCCGTTTCTCCCGGTTGTGGTTCCATTTCATCAAAGTGAACCGAACGGCGGTCAATGCGCACAGGCGTACCCGTCTTCATGCGATCGGCACGAATACCATGGCGCGTAATGCTCTCTGTAAAGTTGTGGACAGCAGGCTCTGCGCATCGTCCACCCTCCACCTTTCGCTTCCCGATATGCATCAGTCCGTTGAGGAAGGTACCCGCAGTGATAACCACTGTACGTGCATAGATGTCAATACCCCATATCGTTCTGACACCCAACACCTTACCATTCTCTACCAACAATTCGTCGGCTTGATCCTGAAAGATACCGAGATTGTCCGTATGGTCGAGTATTGTGCGCCATTCCCAGATAAATTTGCCACGATCACACTGTGCTCGTGGACTCCAAACAGCAGGTCCCTTTGATCGGTTCAGCATACGAAACTGTATCGCTGTTGCGTCGGTAACCAGTCCCATATAGCCTCCAAGAGCATCTATCTCTCTGACTATCTGACCTTTGGCGATACCTCCTACAGCAGGATTACAGCTCATCTGACCGATTTTATTCATATCCATTGTTACCAAACAAGTGTTCGCACCCATGTTGGCAGCTGCTGTAGCAGCCTCACAACCTGCGTGTCCACCGCCGATAACAAGTACATCATACTTGAATTTCATCGTCTTCTTTCAAAAGTATAGGGGCAGAATACCCCTAATTTATAACGTCACAAAATTAAGAAATAAAATCGAAATATACCTATATAATAGATAGAAAAGTGGTTCTTCCGTTAAATGCGTAGATTGTTAATAGAATGAGATTAATCCACATAAATGGTGTGATTACTCTCAATTAGATGGTTTTACAGGGGGGAATAAACTACATAATAAACGTAATTAGGTGCGATGTCTATTTGTCTTCTACAAACAACTTATTCTCTTATTAGCTGAGGTTTGTAAACTATTTTCGTGCGGTTCAAAACCAATACATGCTCTTTTGGCTTCTAAAAGACGCCTAATAGGCTTGCAAAAGATGCCCTTTAAGACGCTTACTAACGCCCTTTTGAAGTCCAATAAAGCACCTTTTACTTTACTACTTTATAACTAATTGACTTCCATGTGGTTACAAACCAGCTCCTTGTCTGTGGTTTTGCCGTTATTTATAGATGTATTATTTGAAAATATGTAATGATATTTCAAACCCTTGTATGTGGATCTTCGAAGTCTTAAAATGAAAAGGTTTTCTGTGTTAGAGGCTGATGATAGGATAGATAGTTGACTGTCTTAGCTATGCTTTTGTTTAATGAGTAACTTCGAATCTTCTGTTAAAGCAGTACGAAAAGCGTCCACGCATTTAACGGAAGAGCCCCGAAAAGTTCCTCTTTCAATATCCCTTTCCTTTTAGTTCAGTAGCCACGCAATGCCTAAACCAATGTTACTATATCGTGAGAACTCGTTGAACGATATGTCGTAGTAAGTGTTTAAGTGCAGTCGTGGTGAAACCTTATAATCCACTCCGACTTCACTCATAAGGTTGAAGTGGCTGTCATGTCCCGGTTTAGCCCAGTCATCCTGTCTCTTTGAGTTGTAACGATTATAGCTTTCTACGAAGAAACTCCACTTGTCAGTAGGCTGATAAGTGAGGTTAGCACCGAAGAAAAGGTCAGGACTCTCTGTATCTCCATCCCATTCACCTCCCAAGTCATAACCCAATGTAAACTTACTACTCAGTTCGTTTTCGAATAAGAGGTGAGCTTGAATACCTACATGTTTGGGAAGGTAGTGTGCATTACTACCACCAGGAATGAGTATTGTACCCATAAAGGAAACCTTTGGAAGCACCTTTCCGCCCTCGTAAACCTTGATTTTCGTACCAATAGCGGCATTAGCAATGCCCCCAAAATTCCCTTCAGGCGTATGGGTTATACATTCGTCTATCTGTAATCTTACCTCCGCTTGTGGGGTTAATCCAAGACGAAACGTAGATGTGTTGATAGTGAAAGTACGTGCGTGTTCACCGTTTCTTCTGTCCCATTCAAGTGCGATACCAGTTTCCCAATCAATCTTTCCTGGTTTCATGATGCCGACACCTGTCGTAGCACCAGGAGCATCTGGCGAATAATCTTCAGTGTCTTGTGCCATAGAATGAAGCGGAACTAACGTTAGAAACGATAAGCATAAAGCAAATCTCAACCCGAATTTTATTACGGTCATCATTGTTTTCAATCTTGTAGATAATGTTTTTATTTGCTTTGACAAAGGATAATCTTTCCAGTTCTGTAAAGCTGTAACTTTCTTAGAATCTTCATGTTGTTGGTGTTATCCCTGCGACAAAGTTACATAATTCTTGGATAATAAACCGATTTTATGACTGAAAATAAACAGAAAACGGAGAAATAGCACCTTTAGGTGGGCTGTTTCTCCGTATTATTAATATGCCTACATAGGCAGTTTACATTTGTAGTCTATCCTAATTTCTGCATAAGCTCGTCAATGTGCTTCTCCGTCATAGGTGCAATGGTTGCAGCTCCTGAGCCGTCGCCCATGTTAAGGAAGCCACCATTAAACACGAGACCTTTATAGTTCATACCGCAGAAAGAGAAGATGGTTTTGAAACGTTTGTCGAAGTCTTTGACTGTCAAACCAGTCTGTCCGCTTTCATATGCTTCAGTCTTTGAGCCAGCAGTGATACCTACAATGATATTCTTTCCTTTCAGAGCTGTTCCAGTACTGCCGTAAGCCCATCCGTGCTGGAACACCTCTTCAATCCATCTCATAATGATAGAAGGCATAGAGAACCAGAAGAGTGGCACCTGAATAAGGATAGTATCTGCCCAAAGAAGTTTCTCCTGCTCAGCTTTAACGTCCATTTTGAAGTCAGGATAAAGCGCAACAAGGTTGTCTTCCTTAATTGTAGGGATGCGTTTCTTCAATCCCTCAATAATCATCTTATTAGCTACAGAGATTTGTTCATACGTATGGCCTGTGACAAGCAGTACGTTTCCAAAGTTGTTTGTTTCCATTTTCTTATTTCTAAATTAGTTTTTATTTTGTTTGCTTCCAGTCTTCTTGTATTTGTTGACAATAAGGCTGAAAAAGTCTTTTATTAGCTTTTTAAGTAATTGTTGGTCTGCACGCTGTGCGTCAATCCTACCCAATATTTAGCGTTACCGTTATAGGGATGGTCTATGAAATCATATTCTTCTATGAGTTCAACCACCTTTTCTGGCAAGCATTTCACCGTTACATGCGTCAGATCATTAATGTTAAAGTAGCAGAAGATATGTCCGCAAATATAGAAAGCAAGTATGTCTTTTGCTGCTTTGAACTGCTGAAACGGGAATTTCTCTTCTGTTTCTTCTGATAATGATAGACAATAAGTCCTTAGTTCCTCAATATCCATTAAGTTTCCTTTTGATGGTGATGTGTGATGGCAAAGGTACTTATTTTCAGTCAAAAAGAGTATCTTTTTTGATATAAAAGATTGTTTCTTGCGAATTATTTTCATGAAAAAAAATATTTTTCTTCATGAAAGTAAATGTTTCTTTTCACGTAAATAAATTCTTTTTTTCATGTAAAGAAACCCGTGTTCTTTGCTTTTTGCTATCAGTTAATGGGTGAAATTCATTTTAATTCCTTATCTTTGCAAGTAGAATCCCTTGTTTTTAGAAAGGGAAACAATCATATTACTATTTTATAATCGACTTGTCTTATGCGGAAGTATGTGGCAGGTCGGATACCAAATATTAAAAACCTACATGAATAGAAAGAAACTTTTAGTGACCTTCGTATTGGGTATGTGTACCCTTACAGTGGCTCATGCACAGGATAATGACTTCGATTTAGGCAGTCAGCGTTCGGAAGTGCAGTTAGTTAATCCTGTTCCTGGTAAGAAGATTGACCATCAGGGACTCGTTATTAATCCTACACCACGTTACGTAAAGCTGACAGGTGAGGGAACAGTAGACATCAGTGGTGGTGTTAAACTTGACCAACCGCAGCCTGCTCGTAAGCAGGGTTGGGACTATTGGACTGACCTTAACTTCCTTTCTCGTGCTGACAAGGGCTTCCCAATGAAGATACAATTTGTGAAGATACCTGTGGTTTTGGAAGATGGAGAGCAGAGTGGGGCCGATGTAGACGGTGCTTACACACTAAGAATCACCAAGAAAGGAATCACACTTCTGGCTGCTTATGACTTAGGAGTATTCTATGGCATACAGACTTTACGCCAGATTATGGAGAACCCATCCGTAGAAGGCGGTAAGAAACTACCTTGTTTGGAAATCGGCGATGCACCAGTATTTGCCTATCGTGGTGTTGTTGAGGGTTTCTATGGTACTCCATGGTCACACGCAGTACGCCTGTCATTGATTGACTTCTACGGTAAGTACAAGATGAATACTTATATCTATGGACCAAAGGACGACCCTTATCACAGTTCTCCTAACTGGCGTCTGCCTTATCCAGAGAATGAGATGAAGGACATCAAGGAACTTGTTGCAGCCTGCAAGAAGAACCGTGTAGACTTCGTTTGGGCTATCCATCCGGGCAAGGATATCAAATGGAATGAGGAAGATTATCAGAACCTTGTGCACAAACTTGACCTCATGTATCAAGCAGGTGTGAAGTCATTTGCTATCTTCTTTGATGATATTTCAGGCGAGGGAACTAACCCTAACCGACAAGTTGAGTTATTGAATCGTTTGACAAAGGAGTTTGTAAAGGCGAAGGGCGACGTTGCTCCGCTGATTATTTGTCCTACAGACTATTCTAAGTTGTGGGCAAAGGCAGATGAGAATGGACCTTTGAGCATCTATGGTAAGACCCTCGACCCATCCGTACGAGTGTTTTGGACAGGCGATGTTGTTTGTAGTGATGTGACAAAGAGTACACTCGATTGGGTGGATAGTCGCATCAAGCGTCCTGCTTTCTTCTGGTGGAACTATGCCGTAACAGACTATGTTCGCAACCTTGTATTGCAGGGTCCTGTTTATGGCTTAGATACATCACTCACAGAGAAGGATATGTGTGGACTCGTCAGCAACCCAATGGAGCATGGAGAAGCATCAAAACTCTCTCTCTATAGTATAGCTGATTATACATGGAATCCATCTGATTATAACCCAATTGACAGTTGGGAGCGTGGCTTGGAAGTGATGATGCCACGTGCAAAGGATGCTTACCGCACCTTTGCTATCCATTCTGCCGATACGGAGACAGGCTATCGTCGTGACGAATCTTGGGAAACAGAGACCTTCCGTTTGGCTGATTACACCAAGGAGAAGCGTGATAAACTCTATCAGGAGTTCGAACGTGTGGCTAAAGCACCTGCTGAGATTGAGGCTGGTTGCACTGATAGTTTACTCATTAAGGAGCTAAAGCCTTGGCTGACTGAGTTTGCTAAGTTAGGCGAACGTGGTAAGAACGCTATCGAATTGATGGACCTCTATCGTAGTGGTGACAACTTGAAGTTCTGGAGTAAGTATGTTAAGAGCCGTATGTCTGCGGAAGATAAGAAAGCTTACGAGGCTCATAAGTCTGGTACTATGAAGTTACAGCCATTCTACGACTTCGCTATGGACGACCTCGGTGATGCTTTCTATGAAAAGCTTTCAGGCCAAAAGGCATTCACACTGCGTGGTATCGGTTCTTATAAGAATCTTAAGACGACTCAAGCTGGTTTGATGTTCGATGGCGATAGCATAACACATTACACCTCTGGTGAGGCACAGAAGGCTGGTGACTGGATGGGTGTAGCCCTCCCTGAACCAATGGCAGTACGTGAGGTGCATATCCTTCAGGGGCGTAACTCTACTGATGATTGCGACTTCTACGACCATGCAGCACTTGAATATTCTGTTGATGGCAAGACATGGAATACCATGTTGGGCGATATGAAGAACCAGTATGATATCCTTTGGAAAGGCGAACCAGTGCAAGCACGTTATATTCGTTTGCGTCGTCTTGACTCAGATCGTAAGAACTGGGCTTCTATTCGTTCGTTCGTAGTGGTACCTGCTGGTGCAGCATCGCTTGAGTTTGAGAATTCTAAGGCTGGAGCAAGCGATGTTCTGCTTGCGTTCGACCATCAGCCTAATACATCTTTCAAGAACACTGGTGCTGTTTCGTTCGAGGTACCAAGTGGTATGACTTCTTACACTTTCATGCTTTCATTGCCAGAGGGTGGTTCTGTTCGCATTTGCCAGTATGATAAGCGTAACAAATTGAAGGCTGAATTCACTTCTAATGAGCCTTTCTTCACTGTTGATGTGGCAAAGAGAGTAACGCGTATGGAGCTGATTGGCAAGGCAGAAGTGTTCGAGATTATCCCAAAGAAGTAAGGTGTTGAGGAATTAGATTACTGTATGAAGTAATACAAGTATCAAAATAACGAGAGGGTATAAAGGTGAAATTACTTTTTATACCCTCTCGTTTTACGTTATGACTTTTGGTATTTGATTGGCGATATAATATTGATTACCGATATTGTTAATAGTGCACCACCTTCTATAACCGTAGTAGTGTCTTTACTGTACAAGCCTATTATTATGGCGAGTGCAGATATCACGATATCAAAGATGTTTTGTGTTCTATTACCAGTAAATGCTTTTAAAATGTCCTGTGTCTTACTTTTCGTACATCCCCAGATACAGAAAACAATCAATATAAGGGTAAAAGCAGATAGTATGTAAACAAGGCTGTCTTGTTGGATATGAGTTATTACCAAGCATAATATAATAACCATTCTCATAGCCCAAGGTAAGAAATAGATAGGTTTACTCATACTTTGAATCTTGTGTTTTATGATTAAAAAGTTATTTGTTCCTTTGCAAAGATAGTTTTTTCCTTTAAAAAGAAAGTAAATGTGGGCGATAAAAATAAAAAAAACGTTGTAAGATGATGATATAGTAATTCTTATAGCTTTTAAAACATTCACCTCTTTACTTATTTCCAAGGCAAGAACGAAAAGGCATTGACGGTCAAGATGAGATTAAAAGTTGCTTGTTGAAAGACAACAAATAAATAGAAACAGGGACAGACGATGGCGTCTGTCCCTGTTGTTTGTGCTATGGTTGAGTGAATGATAAACTGAGAAATTAAATAGGTTGAGTTTGTTTTCGGCATTTTCTAACAATATATTGCCTTCACTTTGGTAATATTCTGCAAGCTGTTTTGCCTTCCGCACCATTGGTGCTAACGCTCCGCACTATTGGTGCTTACCAATAGCACGACATGTGCTGGGCAACAACACATCGGCTCAGGATGGGAAGAAAGGGTCTTAATGACAAATAGTAATATGCTAATGGCTAACTAATATGAGAATGGTTTACCAAGCAGTATTCATCTTTTTTGCCACTTCACGGATGACTTAAAATTATGATACAACTCCGAAAGTTTCTGTTTAACTTTCGAGGTTTGTGTGTCTTCTAAAACTATCCTCATTTGTTAGGATACCTTAATTCCGCAGCGTAAAATCTTTTAAGAACTCCAAGTGTCTGAGAAACA